>JALOMC010000112.1 GCA_025455665.1 Chitinophagaceae bacterium
TCAGCGGTCCACAGGCTTTGGTGCAAATGGCCGCTGCAGCCGGGCAGTGCGGCATTCCATTTGGCCATAAAGCTGGCCATGATGCCATGTTGGGCCGCTATTTCTTTTACACCGGCCTTCAGCAAGATGGCCTTATCGGCTGCCGCCAGCACTTCATCGTGCACAATGGCTGCCTCGTATACTCCAGGTCCGGTTTCGGTATGCAGGCCTTCGATGGCTACGCCAAACTGCGTGAGCTGCTGAAAAAGAGCCTGGCTGAAAGCCTGCTGCTGCGCTGGCCGCAAAATAGAGTAGCCAAACATACCCGGCGTAAGCGGCTGTGGCTGCTGGTATTGCTTATCGGCCAGGCTTTGCGGCGTTTCGTTAAAATTGAACCATTCAAACTCTTGCGCCATGCGTACGTGGTAACCGGCGGCTGCGGCACGGGCAGCTATGCGCTTCAGCAGGCTGCGGGGGCAGGCCACCTCGCCGGCCGGCGAGCCGTCAAAGTCGGCCAGTAAAAACGGCATCCCTTCCTGCCAGGGTGTGGGCCGCAGTGTGGCCACATCGGGGTAGCAGCGCTGGTCGGGAAAGGCGGTATGCCAGCCGGTAAGCGTGGCATTGGGCTGGTACAGTTGGTCGGCACTATCCCAGCCAAACACCACATCGCAAAAACCGAGTCCGTGGTCGAGGGCCTCCAGCAGCTTTTGGCCAGCTATCAGCTTGCCACGCAGTACACCATCAATATCGGTAAAAGCCAGCCGAACGCAGGCAGGTGGCTGCTGGCGCAATTGCTCGGCGGTGGGTGCAGAAAAACTCATGGTAAAATAAACTGGTACCACCTCGGTAGTACAGGCGGAAAGTTAGGGCTTTGGTGTGGTTTGGCGCAGCCAGTGTGCCGGCAGCAGGCGCTGTGCCAGCGGCCATAGCAGCCAGGGCGTAATGAAAGGCCACCAAATACTTTTGTACCGCACCACGGCCATCCCTACCGGCACCGTGTAGGCCGAAAGCAGCCAGATAAGCAGCACCGCCACACTGCTGCCCAGCACCCACGATTGCAAAGCCAGATTGCCCGATCGCTTTTGTGCCCGCAAAGCCGGCCATAGCAAAGCCAGCAACAACAGATTTTCGATGGCAAATGGCAGATCCGTCCACTTGAAAGGCACATCCAGTGGTGGCATCAGCAGCGCCCGGCCTAGTGCCACCGGAAACTGATGAGCCATGCTGCCCCAGGTGCCATCCAGGGCCAGCGGCACCAGTTCGCTACGAGCTGCAAGCAATTCAAACGACTGTTGGCGCTGCATGATGTGCACGGGCATGGCATGATCTGACACAAACAGCGGCAACACAGCAATGGCCAGCAACTTGCTACCCACCCCCGCCGCCAGTAGCCATCGGCGCCGTGGCGGCAGCTTCCACCAGCTAAGGGCCGTGCTGATGCCCATCATGGCCAGTGGCAGCACGTAGGCCCGCACCACTGCCAGCACTGCCAGGTGCAGCAGCAGCCAGCACCAGGCCCCCACCAGCCGCCCCCGGTGCTGCGCCAGCCGCCAGCCCATCCAGCCCACTATACCCATGGCGTGTAGCAGCAGCCCATCGCGGTGCAGCCCGCTGGTCCAAAACAGCACCGATGGCCACAGCATAATAGCCAGTAGCGGATACAGCGGCGAAGCCAGCCGTAGCACCAGCTGCCAACAGCGGGCCAAGGCAACCATGCCAAAAAAACTGAGAAATGAAAACAGCAGGCAATTGAGGTAATAGCGCCCCCCACTCAGCACATTCAGCAGGCTCAGCAGCTTTAGAAACAGTAAGTCTTTCAGGTCGTTGGCAAAGCTGTTTTGCGTAGCCAGCAAGCCCCCATCCTGGGCATACCGGGGGGTGTACAGGTCGGCCAACCAGCCCATCGGATCGCTCAGCAGCCACTCTGTTTCGGCCAGGGCGCCCAGGTGAAATCGCCAGGTATCGGCCGTCGCCTCGTGATTGGGCAGGTGGGTAAAAAGCCAGCCGTAGGCGGCAGCGGCGGTTACCTTCAGCGCCAGTAAGCCCCAGCGCCATGCCACGGGTATGCCACTTTTTGCAAAAAAAGGAAGGCGCCACACCAGCCAGCCAATGGCGAGGAGGTAAAAGGCAAACAAGGCAGTGCTGGTGATCAATCCAGAAGAAATTAGAAGAGCGGAAGATAGCAGAATGCCGGCAAAAGACCACCACACCCCGGCCCGGGGCCATCGACGGGCACCCGAAGAATTGCCGTCGCATATGTCATATTTGGCTATTTTGCCAGCTTATTACCATTCCGAAATTTTATACCATTTAGCTTATGAGCTTGTTTGTGAAGAAGCCCCTCGACCAGCTGCTGGCGCAGGCTGCCGACTCGGAGAAAGGACTGAAACGAACCCTTGGTGCCGGCAACCTGGTGGCGCTGGGCATTGGCGCTATTATTGGTGCAGGCCTGTTTGTGCGCACAGCTGCCGCCTCGGCCGAAGCAGCCGGCCCCGCGGTGACCATTTCATTTCTGATAGCGGCCATTGGTTGTGCTTTTGCTGGTTTGTGCTACGCCGAGTTTGCCAGCATGATTCCCATTGCCGGTAGCGCTTATGCCTACAGCTACGTTACCCTTGGCGAAATAGTAGCCTGGGTAATAGGTTGGGCGCTGATCATGGAGTATGCGCTGGGCGCTGCTACGGTTAGCATTGCGTGGAGCGAATACCTGAATAAACTGCTGGGGGGGGCGGTCCCGTATGAATGGTGCCACTCGCCTTTTGAGGCACTGCACACCGTTTCGGGTGATGCCATTGCTCAAATTACGACTGTGCTACCAGAAGCTACCAAGGCCGTTTCCAACGGCGTATTGGTGCTGAGCGATGCCCAATACGAAAGCCTGCCGGCCAACCTGGCCAGCCTGGTCACGGTTACCAACGGTATTGTAAATGCACCGGCACTGATTGTGCTGTTGGCTATTACTTTACTACTCATCAAGGGCACACAGGAATCGGCCATAGTAAACGCCGTCATCGTATTTGTAAAAGTGGCCATCGTGGTGCTGTTCATAGCGCTGGGCTGGCAGTTCATTAAACCCGAAAACCACGTGCCTTACATGATTCCGGAAGGAACACCCGGCCACGACGGCATTTTTAAGCATGGCTGGGGCGGTGTACTGGGCGGTGCTGCTATTGTATTCTTTGCCTTCATTGGTTTTGATGCGGTAAGCACGGCTGCGCAGGAAGCTAAAAACCCCAAGCGTGACATGCCGATTGGTATTTTGGGCTCGCTGGTAGTTTGTACCATTTTGTATGTGCTGTTTGGACATGTACTCACCGGGGTGGCTAACTACACCGAATTTAAAACTGCGGGTAAAGAAGCCTCAGTAGCCTATGCCATCAGCACCTACATGACGGGGTATGGCTGGCTGGCCACCGCCGTTACGGTAGCTATATTGGCCGGTTTCTCCTCGGTTATTCTGGTGATGTTGATGGGCCAAAGCCGCATCTTTTACACCATGAGCAATGATGGGCTGATTCCCAAGGCTTTTGGTGAACTGCACCCTAAGTTTAAAACACCGTACAAGGCCAACTGGATCCTGTTTGTTTTTGTGGGCCTGTTTGCCGCTTTTGTACCCGGTCACGTAGCCGGCGATCTGACCAGCTTTGGTACCCTGTTTGCCTTTGTATTGGTGAGTGTAGGCGTATGGGTGATGCGAATGAAGAGCCCACACATTGAGCGCCCTTTTAAAACGCCGCTGGTGCCGCTGGTACCTATTTTGGGCGCCCTTATTTGCACCGGTATGATTGTGGCCATTGATACCCGTACGCTGCAGTTTGCTGCCATCTGGATGGTGATTGGTTTGGTAGTGTACTTTGCATACAGCAAGCGAAACAGCAAACTGAATATTTCGAACGCCGACATTTTACCAACGGCCGACGACTTTGAGGCCAAGTAAAAAGCCTGAAAAAACCGCCCCTGACCGGGCGGTTTTTTTGTGCCGCCTGCCTTTACATTTGCAGCCCGGTGCCGGTCGCTTTGAATGAGGGGGGCGAGGTGGAAGTGGAGGTGGAGTTAGTCAAAGCGCATTGACATCAGCAATCAAGTAGTAAGGTATCAGAAAACGTTTTTTATGGGTCGCATATTTGAAGTACGCAAAGCCACCATGTTTGCCCGCTGGGACCGCATGGCCAAGCAGTTTACCCGCATTGGCAAGGAAATAGTGATAGCTGTAAAAGCCGGCGGATCGGACCCGAGCAGCAATGCTGCCCTGCGCCGCTGCTTTCAGAATGCCCGCAGCGTAGGTATGCCCAAAGACCGCGTAGAAGCCGCCATTAAGCGGGCCACCGGCAAGGAAATGGTGAACTACGACGAGATTTTGTACGAAGGCTATGCACCGCATGGGGTGGCACTGCTGGTAGAAACAGCTACCGACAACCATGTACGCACAGTGGCCAATGTAAAGAGCCATTTTACCAAGGGTGGCGGCAGCCTGGGCAATAGCGGCAGCGTATCGTTTCAATTCAAAAAAATGGGCGTGTTCAAACTGGACCCCACCGGCCTGAATGCCGAAGAACTGGAGCTGGAACTAATAGACGCCGGCCTGGAAGAACTAGGCGAAGGCACAACCGAACCCGACAACATGGGCAATACCAAAGAGGTGCTGGTACTACGCTGCGGCTTCACCGACTTTGGCAACATGCAAAAAGCCCTGGAAGAAAAAGGCCTGACCCCACTGAGCGCCGAAGTAGAATGGATACCCGGAACCACCGTACCGGTAACCGACGAGCAGGCCGAAGACATTTCCAAACTCATTGAACGCCTTGAGCAGGATGACGACGTGCAGAAGGTGTTTCATAACATGGGCTGATCGTCTGGTGTTCGCCCGTTTCCGCATTCAGGCTACTCAGCTGTACACTCTCCTGTTTTAGGGGCTGATTTGCCATACGTTTTCTGCAGGCAGGGCTTCTTACGCCACTAGTTGCTAATCAGGTAGCCTCGCACATAGCCAAACGTATCGAGGATAGAATAGCCTGCCGGTGCATTGGAGTAGTTAAATGCCACCTCTACCACCTGGCCGGCAGTCAGGTACATATCAAATCCATTGTACACCGTACCGCTGTACCTGTTCATGGTGCCATTTTTGCGCAGCTCGGCCGATCCGCTCGGATGATTTCCCGCGCCGGTACCACCCGTTATAAAAAAATTGATGCCGAACTCGGGGTTGTAACCAAGGTTGGTAGAGTAATCGAGACGGCCGCTGATAGCCACATCAAAATGATAAATGCCCGTTTGATTGATAGTAATGGTAGTGCCGCTGACGGCAACAGCCGACGGATTGGTATTGTAGCGGGTACCAATGTTCAATTCGCCATTGAGTGCACTGTTATTGGAGCAAGTGAGTGAAAACCGGACGTTGTTGTCGTAAGCACTATTCAGTGTTTGCCAGGTAGCATTGGTAGCACCACCGCCCGAGGTAAGTACCTGACCAGCTGAACCGCTGGTACCATTAGCAAATAAACGGCCGGTGAAGCGTAAGCCGCCGACTACATCCAGCGGAAAGGTGGGCGATGTAGTACCAATCCCTACAAACCCAATGGAGGTAACTGTAAGTCGGGGCGAACCTTGAATGGTAAGGTGTACACTACCTGTTGCATTACCCACGCCGGTACCAAAATCTACATCGGGAGCAGCCCCGGCATACGACCCGAAATAGCCCCGATACTGCCCGGCTTCATTCAAACTTACATACATGCCCGGCGGGCCATCCAGCCTTAGCAGGTGCAAGATGTTGTCCGACTTTACTTCGAGTGGACTGCTGGGGCTGGCCGTACCGATGCCCACATTTTGCGCCAGCGAATACTGTTCACACAACAACGAAAATGCCAATACGGCAAGCATCCGATGTTTCATAGGAATGAGTTTATGTTACAAGTTAAAAATCAGGCCGGCAAAAGTGGCATCAGGGAGCATTTTTTATCAAGTCTTATCTTCGCCCGCAGTATGACCCAGAAAATAACCGCCGCCATCACCGCTGTTGGTGGCTTTGTTCCCCCCGATAAGCTCACCAATTTCGACCTCGAAAAAATGGTGGATACCAACGACGAGTGGATACGCACCCGCACCGGTATAGAAGAACGCCGCATTCTGAAAGGCGAAGGCAAAGGCACCAGCCATTTGGGCGCACCGGCCGTGCAGCAAATCATCGAAAAAAAGGGCCTCGACCCGCTGGAGATTGATTGTATTATTTGCGCCACCGTTACGCCCGATATGGTATTTCCGGCCACGGCCAACCTGATAGCCGACCGCGTAGGCGCCAAAAACGCCTGGAGCTTCGATATTGGCGCCGCTTGCAGCGGCTTTTTGTACGCCCTTACCACCGGTGCCAGCCTCATCGAAAGCGGCCGCTACAAAAAAGTAGTGGTGGTAGGTGCCGATAAAATGAGTGCCATCATTGACTATACCGACCGCACTACCTGCATCATTTTTGGCGATGGCGGTGGTGCCGTATTGCTGGAGCCGAATACGGAAGGCTTTGGCGTGCTCGATAGCATTTTGCGTAGCGATGGCAGCGGCTGTACGCACCTGCACATGAAAGCAGGCGGCAGCGCCAAACCCGCTACCATCGAAACCGTGATGGCCAAAGAACATTTTGTGTACCAGGAAGGACAGGCCGTATTCAAGTTTGCGGTAAAAGGCATGGCCGATGTGAGTGCCGAACTGCTGGAACGCAACCACCTGACCGCCGACGATATAGCCTGGCTGGTACCCCACCAGGCCAACCTGCGCATTATAGATGCGACGGCCAACCGCATGGGCCTGCCCAAAGAAAAAGTGATGATCAACATTCAGCAATACGGCAATACCACGGCGGGTACCCTGCCGCTGTGCCTGAGCGATTGGGAAAGCCAATTGAAAAAAGGCGACAACATCGTACTGGCGGCCTTTGGCGGCGGCTTTACCTGGGGCGCCACCTGGATCAAGTGGGCGTATGATGGACAATAGGCAATCCGCCTGATGATAAAAAAGCGATCCCCAGCGGGATCGCTTATTTGTATCCGGAAAACTCTCACCCCTTATTCATATCGACGAAGCCGCATGAGCCCACCAGATGAAATCCTTTTGCGAAATGTTTGCTTCGCTTCACTGCCGCACCATGGTCGCCACCCGGCTAGGTTGGCAGGGCCATTGGTTCAACAAATGGAGTGGTATTTCATGCACACCGGTTGGTGAAATGTGTCGCCCCGGTGTTTTGTACGCTGGCATGCTGCGCAGCTCACCTCGCCCGGCCCTCATTTCGCGGTTATTGGTCGCCTGATCAACAGCCACCGCCCTCACAACCGCTGCTCGTCATGCCGACGTTAGGAGGCATCTCCTCAGGCAGGTTCTGCTCCCTTCAAGGTGGTCCGCTTATCCCCTCCCTTGGAGAGCCTGTTCTGCCAAAAGCAGGATGGTGGCCTCGACTCAGTCGAGGCAGAGGTGGGTACAGCGCCTGCAGCATGATGTGCCCGCAATATGCTACCGAACCCACAACCCCGAAGGGGT
>JALOMC010000113.1 GCA_025455665.1 Chitinophagaceae bacterium
TATCAAGCAGCAAGGCTATCTGCATTATGCCGATACCTGCATCAATTCCATTTTCATCGATAAGGCTGTTTTCCCGATTTCATTGACTTAACATCCGGGCAGGATTTAGCGTAGCCACTTCTATACAGACTTTATAATGATAATGCCGCTCTTGAAATCGCTTCTTCGAAAATTGAATCTCGAAATGAACACCACTTCGGGTCGTGAAAGACTTGAATATCAGCAGCAGTTGAGTCGCCTGGCTTCAATTGCGCCTGTTCAATTTGAGACGGTGATTGATGTGGGTGCAAACGAGGGGCAATTCGCTAAACTAGCCAGAGCGGTATATCCTTCTGCGAAGATTATTGCTTTTGAGCCAATACCTAAATGCTACCAACAACTTCTGCATCATTTTGGTAGCGACGAAAATTTTATCGGCTTCAATGTGGCACTCGGTAGCGAAAGCAGAGAGCGAAGTTTTCTCGTCACCGACTACTCTGCTACCTCTTCTTTTCTAAGGTTGGCCACACAGCACAAGCACGAATTTTTGGAGACTGGTAATGCAAGCACGATCACAGTATCAGAAAAGCAGTTTGAAGAGTTATACGAACCAGACCAGATCAAAAGCCCTTGTCTGCTCAAAATTGATGTACAGGGGTATGAATTAGAGGTATTGCGCAACAACGAAGGATTGCTGAAGAACGTCCACACTATTTTGGTAGAGACCTCCTTTGTGGAAGTTTATGAAGGTCAATCGTTATTCGCTGACGTGTTTCTTTTTTTGCACGAAAGGGGTTTCGTATTCAAAGGCAACTTTGAGCAACTGCGAGGCTTGGGCACCAGCCAAATTATGCAGGCCGATGCTATTTTTTTTAATAGCAGGTATACCCGCTAGCATCTTTCAGCCAGCACTAAAACATTTCTATTGATTTACCCCCGCATATCGGTTGTTACGCCATCCTACAACCAGGCAGCGTTTGTAGAAGAAACCATCCTGAGTGTACTGGGGCAGCAATACCCGGCGCTGGAGTACATCGTGATGGATGGCGGTAGCACCGACGGATCGGCTGCCATCATTGAAAAGTATGCCAGCCAGCTGAGCTATTGGCAAAGCTGTGCCGATGCCGGCCAGGCCGATGCGCTGAACCAGGGTTTTGCCAGGGCCACCGGCGATCTGCTGCTGTGGATCAACAGCGACGACATGCTGATGCCCGGTGTCCTGCACAAGCTGGCCCGGCTGGCCACCGCCGTAGATGCCCCCCGGCTATGGATGGCCAATTGCCTGCATTTTTCCATGCAGGACGGGCGGCTGGATACCAGAGGAAGCAACATACCCCGCCTGCACCAGCAGTACACGCTGTCGCACATCGATTACATTATACAACCGGCTACCTGCTTTACCCGGGCTGCCTGGTCCCTGGCCGGACCACTGCGGGCCGATATGCACTATGCATTCGATTGGGAGTGGTTTTTGCGGGCGCAAAAAGCAGGGGTAGCCATGCAGGCAGTGGAAGAGGTGTGGGCCATGTATCGGCTGCATGCGGGCCACAAATCGGGCGGCGGGGCTGCCAAAAAACGCCAGCAAGAAATACTGAACGTATACCAAACCTACAACCCCCGCATGGCGCAGCTGTACCAGCTGCTGATGGCAGAAACGCTGGACTACAATAGTGCAACATCCCTGAACATACGGCGATGGCTGAAAGCCACCGGCAGGCAAACTGCCTACGGCTATGTGCTGAAATACCGCTACCCCCGCAAGTACAAAGCCTTCACCGGCGAGGAAGTGACCCACGCTGCCATGATGTTGTAGCCAATCGGGCATTGCACATACCTGTATGAAAACGCTACTCAAAAAAATATTTCAGCAGCCGGCTGCACAGCAGCTGGCCATGCCCGCTTTTCGGAAAAGCTATGCACAGCACGGCGAAGATTTACTGGTAGAGCACCTGCTGCGGGTGCTGCAGGTAGAGCGCCCATTTTTTATTGATGTAGGTGCGCACCATCCATACCTGCTCAGCAATACCTACCTGCTGTATGAGCAAGGGGCAAGGGGCGTGAATGTAGAACCCGACCCCTCGCTGATAGCAGCCTTTCGGCAGTACCGCCCCCTGGATACCAACCTGCCATGCGGCGTTCGCTTTGACGAACGCACAGCATCAACGCTGTACATCATGAGTTCGCCGGTACTCAATACATTCAGCCGGCAAGAAGCCGAGCATGTAGCTGCATTTGGCACCTACAGCATTACCGGCGAGGTGCAGGTACCCTTGCTATCGCTGGCCGATATCATGGCGGCACATTGCCCCTCGGGTGTGGTCGATTTTATCAGCATTGATGTGGAAGGATTGGACTGGGAAATCATTCAGTACAATCAGCTGGATGCTATACGGCCCAAGGTGCTGTGCGTAGAAACGATGCGCTATACCGAAAGCGGCATTGGGCAAAAGAATACGAACCTGATACAATACCTGACCAGTATAGACTACCAGGTGCATGCCGATACTGGCCTGAATACCATTTTTGTAGACAGCAAACTACTGTAGGGTGATTCGGGTGATTTCGGATGGCCGGTTAGGCAATCAATTGTTTCATTACGCCTTTGCCATTGCCGGTGCAAAAGCCCTGCACACCAGTTTTCACATTGACTTTGTGCATGGCAAAGATGAAGTGGCCGAATGGTTTGAGATAGAGCAGGCGGTAGCGCCACTGAGGGCCGGGCGTTTGCAAAAATGGCTGCTGGGCCAACGCGACCGCTGGCTGGGGCCCACCATCGTAGAAGACGATATGCAACAGGTGTACCGGGGTTTTCAAAACGGTACTACCTACAAAGGTTTTTTTCAGAGTGAGCAATATTTTGAGCAGGTAGCAGATCTTATCAAAAATGTGTTCAGGCTGCAAGCACGGTGGCAGCAGGCGTTTCAGCAGGTGGCGCCAGCCTACGATTTTGACAACAGCATTGTGATGCATGTGCGCCTGGGCGACTACTGCACCTGGGGCAGCCCGGCACTGGGCGGCACCGATATGAGCCTGCCTGCCAGCTACTATGAGCACGCCTTGCAGCATTTGGGGGCATCGGCCGGTAGCCCGGTTATCCTCATCAGCGATGATGAGCCGGCAGCACTTGCCCGGTTGTCGTTTCTGCGGCAGGTGCTGGTGTTTCGGCACAATGCCGTTCTCAGCTTTCAGGCCATGCTGCATGCCCGGCGCCTCGTGGTATCCAACAGCAGCTTTGCCTGGTGGGCAGCCTGGCTCAATCCGCACCAGCCGCAGGTGGTAGCACCGCAGCATTGGCTGGGCTTCAAAGTGGGGTACGAGCATCCGCATGGCATTATGCCGGCATCGTTTGCTGCTGTGCCTGTATTCTAAACTCTGCTGCAAACCTGGGTTTGCAGCCACGCACTATGGCTCCTATCATTTCAGTTTCCAATGTATCCAAGCAGTACCGGCTGGGCGAAGTAGGCACCGGCTCGCTGCAGCAAGACCTCAACCGCTGGTGGCACAAGCTGCGTGGCAAAGAAGACCCCTACCTGCAGGTAGGTGATACCAACGACCGCAGCACCCGGGGCAGCAGCGACTATGTGTGGGCGCTGCGCAATATCAGCTTTGAAGTGCAGCCGGGCGAGGTGCTGGGCATTATTGGCCGCAATGGAGCCGGCAAAAGCACCCTGCTGAAAATACTGAGCCGGGTAACCGAGCCTACCACCGGCCGCATAGCCATGCGGGGCCGCATGGCCAGCCTGCTGGAAGTAGGTACCGGCTTTCACCCGGAGCTCACCGGCCGCGAAAACATTTACCTGAACGGCGCCATCCTGGGCATGACCAAAAAAGAAATCAACAGCCGCTTTGATGAGATTGTGGCATTTGCAGGAGTGGAGCGCTACATTGATACACCCGTAAAGCGCTACAGCAGCGGCATGCACGTGCGGCTGGGCTTTGCCGTAGCAGCACACCTGGAGCCCGATGTGCTGATTGTAGACGAAGTACTGGCCGTGGGCGATTATGAGTTTCAGAAAAAATGCCTGGGCAAAATGCGGGAAGTAAGCCAGGCACAGGGGCGCACCATTTTGTTTGTGAGTCATAACATGACGGCTATCCAATCGCTTTGCTCAAAGGGGCTGTTATTGGAAAATGGCGCTATAGCCGCAAATGGCGATATCGCTTCGGTCATGGCTATTTATCAGGCTCAAAATCAGCTGCAGGCTTTTGCCGATATCCATTTGGAAAAAGATGGATTAGCGTTGAACTCAGTATCGCTTGGGGCTGATAGGCTGACTTCTTTCGACATAGACAAAGCCCTGATAATTGATGTGAGTGTTGATGCAAAAAGAGATTTCGACCTGATCAACATTGTGCTGTTTTTTAAAACAATAGACGGCGCAACAATATTTGCTACTTCATCTGTAGCAGGCTTTCTTGAGGCCGGGAGTCATATTTTTTCATGTGAGATTCCTGCCAATACCTTGAACGACATACTGTATGCAGTAGACGTGCTGGTGGTAAAAAATGGCGAAGAGCCTGTTTTTAGTGTAAAAGATGTTTTGACCATTGAAGGGGTGGAGCCGAAGAGGAATGGAAGCTGGCTTGGAAAGTTTCCGGGTTTGATAAGGCCAACTACTTATAACTGGAAAAAAGAAAGGGTTAAATGAGTACGTTTTCGGATGCTTTGGCTATAAAAGTTCGGGAGTCTTTTTCAAACTATTATGGCAAGGACAATTATGATGAGTTTCGATTTGGCGCTTATCGTGAACGAGATAATAGTCGGCTGGAATACTTCAAAACAAAACTCAGAGCATTGTCATCGAGCAAAGCTGATCGCTTTGTACGGCAGCACATCGATACAATCGCATCATTCATGCCGGCATTGGAGCAAATCTGGAAGAATGTTGACGATTCATCGAGGAGAGTGTTGGTGGAAGTGGTGGCTTTCAGATTGCTGGGGCATGAAAAAGTGAAGTTGAGTACCAATTCGCCTGTTTACAGGAAAGGTATTTCGGACGTAGAAAAGCTAGTGGCATCTGATGAGGTGATTGATCCCGGTTTCATGCACTTTGTTCTGCGGAAGTATAATCTTCACCAACTTGGGTTTGACCTTACAATTTTTTTTACGCATGCCGGTGTGGTCATTGATTATATCCTGGAGCAGTACGCTTACAAACAAGGGGCTTCCAGAATAGTGGCTGCAGAAGAGGGCGATGTGGTGTTGGATATAGGCGCCTGTTGGGGCGATACGGCGCTTTACTTTGCCAGCAGAGTTGGTAAATCAGGAAAGGTGTTCTCATTTGAATTCTTGCCAGGCAATATTGAGATATTCAACAAGAATCTTCTTTTGAACCCGCAGCTGGCAGCAGTCATCGAGATCATACCTCGGCCAGTATCAGATGAGAGCAACAAGAAGGTGTATTTCAGCAACGCTGGTCCTGGCAGCAGGGTTTCTGAGCAAGCGTTTGATGGCTACTTTGATGAAACCTCGACGATAGCTGTAGACGACTTTGTGCTGCAAAAAGGAATCGATCGGGTCGATTTTCTAAAAATGGACATTGAAGGCGCTGAGCCGTTGGCTCTGAAAGGCGCACTGGCTACAATAAAGAAATTCAGACCTAAGCTTGCGATAGCGATTTATCATGGGATGAATGACTTTACAAGCATTCCATTATGGTTGATGGAACAGAAGCTTGGCTACCAATTTTTTATTGGACATTATACAATTCATTCGGAGGAGACAGTGCTCTTTGGTCTTCCACTTCATCATGATTAACGTTTCCAAGACATACCTGCCCCCGCAAGACCGCTACCTGGCCATCATGAACCGGGCGTGGCAAAAGGGCTGGATAACGAACAACGGCGAGCTGGTGCAGGAACTGGAAGCCAGCTTGTGCCAAACGCTGCAGGTGCCGTACTTGCTGTACAGCAGCAATGGCACGGTGGTATTGCAAATGGCCTTGAAATCGCTGGGTAGTGGTGGTGGCGATATCATCACCACTCCCTACTCGTACGTAGCCACCGCTCATAGCATACAGTGGGAAGGGTTTCGGCCGGTTTTTGCCGACATCGATCCGGTGACGTTTTGCATTGACCCTGCTATGGTAGAGGCGGCCATTACCCCGCGTACCCGTGCTATACTGGCCACGCATGTATATGGCATGCCATGCAATACAGATGCGCTGGCTGCTATTGGGCAGCAGTATGGCCTGCCGGTGATATACGATGGCGCCCATGCCTTTGGTACCCGGTGGCAGGGCCAAAGCCTGCTGGCCTACGGCGATATGAGCACCTGTAGTTTTCATGCTACCAAAATATTTCACACGGTAGAGGGTGGCTGTATTATTTGCCGGCAGCCCGGGCAGCACGCCTTGCTCGAAGGCTATCGCCAATTTGGTCACAAGGGCGATGATCATTATTCTATTGGCGTCAATGGCAAGAATAGCGAGCTGCATGCCGCCATGGGCCTTGCTATTTTGCCCGATATGCCAGCGCTGATAGCCGAACGCCGCCACTTGTTTGCCTGGTACAAGCAAGCCCTGGATGGGCTGCCACTGCAGCTGCTACAGCCTGCCGCTACAGCAGGCCTCGAGTGGAACTATGCGTATTTTCCTGCTCTTTTTCCTACCGAGCAAGCCATGCTGCAGGTAAAAGCAGCTTTAGAGGCCATCGATATTTTTCCGCGGCGGTACTTTTTTCCGGCCTTGCATAGCCTGCCTTTTTATGGTAGTACCAGCAGCTGTCCGGTGGCCGCTTCGGTAGCTGCCCGCATGTTGTGTTTACCTTTTTACAATGGGCTGGAGCCAGCCGTGGTAGAAAGGATAGCGGCAATAATTCGGGATTGTTTGTAGAAAGCTAAACCAGCAACCAGCTATCTCCCCTCCCTGGAGGGGCCGTAACCACTGGCAGCAGCAACCAATTTGATAGGGGTGGGTTGTGCAACAAATCCACCCCACCCTTCGGGCACCCCTCCACAGGAGGGGAATGAAACCAAACCTATGACGCTCGCCATCATGCAGCCATACTTGTTTCCCTACCTCGGCTATTTTCAGCTGATGCAGGCGGCCGACAAAATGCTGCTGTTGGATGATGTGGCATGGATCAACCGTGGATGGATCAACCGGAACAGGATATTGGTACAAGGCCAGCCGCAATACCTGAGTTTTCCGGTGGCCGGCGCCAGCCAAAACAAAACCATTTGTGAGCTGGAACTGGTGAAGCCTGATGGGTGGAAAAGTAATATAGAAAAGACACTGACGATGGCGTACAAAAAGGCGCCGCAGTTCGATCAGTTTTTTCCTGTTTTGCGCAGCATACTGTATGCCGAAATAAGCAACCTGAGTGCGTACATTTTCCATTCGCTGCACACGCTGTGCCGGTACATGCAGCTATCGGTAGAGCTGGTACCTGGTACCGGCCGATATGGCAATGCGGCGCTGAAAGGGCAAGACCGCATTGTAGACCTGTGCCTGCAAGAGCAGGCAACGAGGTACGTAAACCCGCCCGGTGGTACCGGCCTTGCGCTGGCGCCCTATCAGCAGCGGGGTGCTGTTGATTTTGTGCCGGCCCTTTCCATTATTGATGTGCTGATGAACTGCGAGGTAGCGCAGGTACAACAGCAGTTAAACGAGTACAAACTTGTCTGACTACAGAGATATAGTACAGCACTACGAGCAGTGCCTGGCGCTGCATGGCGATAGCCACCTGGGTGTAGACTGGCCCAAAAAAGAAGATGCTGACACACGGTACCGGGTGATGCTGGAGGTAGCCAAATTTGATCCGGCGCCCCGGGTGGACGGCTCGCCGGCCCTGCTCGATTTCGGTTGTGGTGCAGGCCATTTGCTGGCCTACATGCAGGCGGGTGGTTGGGGCCACTGGTCGTATGCCGGGCTCGATTTGTCGGCGCAGTTTGTAGGGCTTTGCCGCCAAAAGTTTCCCGGTGTTCAGTTTTACTGTGGCGATGTGTTGCAAGAGGAAATGACCATACCACCGGTGGACTACGTGGTAATGAATGGGGTGTTTACTGAAAAGCGACTGCTGACATTTGAGCAAATGCTGCACTACATGCAAACCCTGCTGGGCAAAGTATTTCCGATGGCCACCCGGGGCGTTGCCTTCAATGTTATGTCGAAACAAGTAGACTGGGAGCGGGACGATCTGTTTCATTTGCCTATCGATACCCTGGCTGATTTTCTGACCAGTCAGCTCAGCCGTCATTTCATTGTACGCAATGATTATGGGCTGTACGAATACACTGTTTACCTCTATCATTAATGAACTGATCATGTCCAAGGTTGTCATTTTCGGGTTGCAGGATTTTGCTGAGCTGGCGCATTATTATTTGCGCACCGATAGTCCGCATGAAGTGGTTGCTTTTTGCGTACACGAAGCATACCTTCCTGAAACACGCTTGTACAAAGAACTGCCGGTGGTGGCTTTTGAAAAGGTAGAAACGATCTACCCGCCGGATGAGTACGCTTTTTTTGCCCCCATGGCCCCTAAAAAAATGAACACTGTACGCCAGCAGGTGTACGAAGCCATTTTGCAGAAGGGGTACAGCATGATCTCCTACATCAGTAGCAGGGCTACCGTGCTGAATGAAGGGGCCATTGGCGCTAACTGTTTCATTTTGGAAGACAATACCATTCAGCCATTTACCCGTATTGGCAATAATGTGGTGCTATGGAGTGGCAATCATATTGGCCATCATAGCCGCATTGGTCATCATGTACAGATTACCTCGCATGTGGTAGTGTCGGGTCATTGCCTTATCGAAGACAACGTGTTTATTGGTGTAAATGCAACCATCCGGGATGGCATCACGCTGGCCGAGGGTTCATTGATAGGCATGGGGGCCGTGGTGGGCAAACCAACCAGGCCCTGGAGTGTGTACACCGGCAACCCGGCCACCCTGCTCGAAGGAAAAGACAGCCGTAGCCTGCTATGATACACTGGAAGAAAAAGGGGCTGATATTTTGTCCGGACGGCACCAGCGACCTCATGCACAGCCATGCGGCTATCCCCTTTGGGATGCCCACCCGTGATGGGCTGCGGATATACTTCAGTGCCCGCAATAAAGCTGGCAGGTCGCTGCCGTTTTACCTCGATACCGATGGGACCGATCTGCAACAGATCCGGTATCTGCACGCCGATCCTTTATTGCCGCTGGGCGATCTGGGTACGTTTGATGATGCGGGTATCATGCCTTCTTGTGTTGTGTCATCCGAAGGATTACAATTTATGTACTACATCGGCTGGAATCCGCAGGTGACGGTATCCTATCGGCTTTCGATAGGATTGGCCATTAGTAGCGATGGGGGCCATTGCTTTAAAAAGTACGCTGCTGCACCCATTAGCGACAGAAGTTTGGAAGAGCCTTTTTTTAACACGGCACCGTATGTACTGAAAGAAGGTAGCCTGTGGCGGATGTGGTACATATCTACCACCGCATGGCATATAATAGATGGCTATCCTGAGCCGCAATACCATGTAAAGTATGCAGAGTCCGACGATGGGATTCATTGGCGAAAAACCGGTACGGTGTGTATTGATTATGACGCAACAGCCGAGGCCATTGGCCGGCCTTCGGTACTAAAGGAAAACGGGCTGTATAAAATGTACTACTCCTACCGCCGGCTGCGTGGCTACCGCACCGAGCGGCATGCTGGCTACCAAATCGGGTATGCTGAATCGGCCGACGGCATTAGCTGGCAGCAAAAAAACCACGAGGCAGGCATACAGCTGGGAGAAAATGCACAGGATTGGGATTATCAAATGATGGAGTATTGTCACGTGTTGCCATTGGGTAGCAATCAGCTGATGCTCTACAATGGGAACGGCTTTGGAAAAACAGGATTCGGGTATGCCATTGGTGAGTGATACTACCCCGCCTATGGTGGCGGTATACATGATATGCTACAACTGCGAAGCCTACATAGCGCAGGCTATTGAAGGAGTACTCAGGCAGCAGGCCGATTTTGCCATCCGGCTGTTTATAGGCGATGATGCCAGTACCGACGCTACTGCCAGTATCTGCAAGGCGTACAAGGAGCGTTTTCCGCAACAGATCGAGCTATTGCTGCATCCTGTGAATATAGGGGCGGTGAACAATGCAAAGACCGTGTATGAAGCCTGTTTGAATAGCGGCGCCAAATACGTGGCCATGTGTGAGGGCGACGATTATTGGACCGACCCGGATAAGCTGCAGAAGCAGGTGAGACTATTAGAAGCGAATCCGCAGTACTCGCTTTGTTTTCATGAAGCGGTATTGCTGAATATGGAGACTGGCGAAGAGGAACTTTATTTGGAGTATAGCCGGGATGTTTACAATACTGAAGATGTACTGCGTACCGGCGCTTTTGTACCCACGCTCAGCATCGTATTCCGAACGGCGGGGTTTCATTTTCCGGCCTGGTATTTCAGTGTGTCCATTGGCGATGCGGCGTTGGTATTGATGAACTCGATACGGGGTGATATAGTACTGATGCGGGAGAAGATGGGTGTGTATAGAAAGCACCGGGCAGGCATCAGCGTAGCCATGGAAGCCAATCAGATACGATTAGCACTCGAATCGGTGAAGCTGCTCCACTATTTCAATTTGCATACGCAACTGGCATTTGATGCTGTAGTGCAGGAAGTAAATACTGATACGCTGTATCGTTTGAAGCATTTTACACCTTATAGGAAGGTAAGTGATACCCGCCCCCTGTGGCAAAAACTTGGTGCCGCAGATTTTTGGAAACGAAAAGTAAAAGAGCTGGTTGGATAAGGCCTGACTGTGGCCTTCTGCCTGCCAGGCACTTGTGTTTTACATGGATACACCCGTTGCTATCATCTTCTATAACAGACCAGCACACCTGCAGGCACTGCTGCAGGTATTGGCCGCTGTAAGGCCTACGCGGCTATTTGCTATTTGTGATGGACCAAAAAATGCAGAAGCGGCTGTACAGGTAGCCGCCTGCCGGCAGTTGATAGACGACATCAGTTGGCCCTGTACTGTAGAAAAGAACTATGCTACCAGTAACCTGGGTTTGCGGGGCCGGTTTGATAGTGGGCTGGATTGGTTTTTTGAGCAAAATGAGTATGGCATTGTGTTAGAAGACGATGTGCTGCCAGATCCGTCTTTTTTTGACTTTACAAGCACCATGCTGCAACGATACAAGGATGACCGGAAGGTGATGCAGGTAGGCGGCCTCAACTTTCAGGATGGTATTCGGCGGACCAATGGTGCCGGGTATTATTTTTCATCGTATGCGCATTCATGGGCATTTGCAACGTGGCGAAGAGCCTGGCAATTGCACGACAAAGCAATGGCTGACTGGTCAACGCAAGGCATGCAAATCCTGCGGCGACAGTTTGGCGGCGACGTGTATGCGGTTCGCTATTGGCAATACATACTTGAGCGGCATGCGCAGTCGCCCAACGATACATGGGATTATCCGTGGCAATTCTCCATTTGGCGGGAGGGCGGCATGTGCTGTATACCGGAAGTAAATCTGGTGAGGAATATTGGCTTTGGCCCCGACGCTATTCATACCAAACATGCCAGCGACCCGGGTATGGATAAGCCCACTTTTTCGCTTAGTAATTTCCGTGCACCTGCCAAGCAGGCGATTAATAGAGCTGCAGACAGGTACACGCTACAGCACATTTACGGCGTAGACACCAGCTGGTGGCGAAATGCCGGCTGGATGCGTTACTGGAAAGGCATCAAGCGCCGGCTGCTGGCTGCAAACTGAATTAAGCTCACCTTATAAACGGTCATTATTTTCATTGAACCATGCTAGGTACACTTGCTAATTTTTGCTTGCAACCTTTTGGCGTACGACTGGTGCCACGTGTAGACCCGGTAGTGGCTGAGCAGCAAGCGAAAGAACGTGTATTCGATAGAAATGCTTACCCCGATATGGAGCCTTTTCAAGCTGCCATTATCGAAAAAGTTTTTCCGTATACGATGACGTCTCCCGAACGCCTGTATGGGCTGATAAATGCTACTACCTACCTGGTGAATAACGGCATTGAAGGCGCGGTGGTAGAGTGTGGGGTGTGGCGTGGCGGCAGCATGATGGCCGTAGCGGAAACGCTGCAGGCGCTGGGCGATACCAGCAGGCACCTGTACATGTATGATACGTATGAAGGCATGAGCAGCCCTACAGAGCACGACAAAGATTTTGGTAATACACCGGCCACACAATTGCTGGAGCAAACAGCAGTGGGCACATCGTACGATAACATTTGGTGCTATGCTTCTCTGGAAGATGTAGAGACGAATCTGAGGGCCACAGGTTATCCTGCTTCGCATCTGCATTTTATCAAAGGAAAAGTAGAAGACACGCTGCCGGCCCATCAGCATTTGCATCCTCAGGTGGCTTTGCTACGGCTGGATACAGATTGGTATGCAAGCACACAGGTGGAAGTGGAGCGGCTATACCCGCAATTGGCGGCCGGTGGCTTTATGATTGTAGACGACTACGGCCACTGGCAGGGTGCAAAACAGGCGATTGACGAGTATTTTGCTACACTACCATCTACGCCGTTTTTACACCGGCTCGATTACACCGGCCGGATGCTTCAGAAACAGCACGCACAAAGCTGATGACGCTACTCAACCTTGGTTGCGGACAACGGTTTCATCCGGATTGGATCAATATTGATTTTGTAAGCCATGCACCTATGGTGCGGGCATACGATTTAACCAAAGGAATTCCGCTGGCCGACGAAAGCTGCGA
>JALOMC010000114.1 GCA_025455665.1 Chitinophagaceae bacterium
GGGCTCGAGGCCTTGTAGCAGTTGCAACAACTGCTGATGCAAAGGTGCCAGCAGGGGCAGTACATTGATAGGTGGCGTGGCAGACATGGTGGTAGCAAGATAGTTGGCACACACGTAAAAGATAGCCTGATGGCGACAAAAAAGGAATCTGTCCGATGCCGCTCGGTGGCGGGGGCAGGCGTGTTGGATGAAGTGGTAGTGGGTCCCGGTGTTCAGTACACTATCAGCGGGTAGGGAAAAGTATGGGCTTGCTAACAATCAGGCAGAAATAAGGGCCGATGATGAGGTGATGAAGCTGACAGAAGTGTCTGAACAAATGCTGCCTGCAATAGATGGTCTTTTTTGCTACGACAGACCGCACCGACGTATTGATAACTTAATATAAAGGTAAGCAGTACTTAACGGCATGCTAATGTAGCGCTTGCACTTTCGAACCCTAAACCAAAAACTATGCTTTTATTCAAAGGGCTGCCTCTGATATGGAGGAGCACCCTGCTGATGTTTCTAAGCGTTGCTGCTTATACGCAGGGTACTGTGCAGGTAGCAGGTACCATTACCAACGAAAAGGGTGAGCCGCTGGCGGGTGTAAGTGTAAGTCTGCAGAGTAGCCAGGAAAAATTTTCAACGACTGTAGCATCGGCCTCTAATGGCAGTTTTAGTATACCTGGTGTTAAGCAAGGCGGTTCGTACAAAATGAACCTCACGTATGTTGGCTATCAGGAAAAGGAATTGACGGTAGTAGTAAATGCTGCAAATGGTGTATACACAGTAGATGTACAAATGCAGCCTGCAGCAGTGACAGCGGCCGAAGATGTGGTAGTAGTAGGCTATGGAAAAAGTAGCAGGAAAGATATTACCGGATCGGTGAAATCGGTAAAATCGACCGAGTTCAACCGTGGTATCATCAACTCGCCTGAGCAACTACTGCAAGGCAAGGTAGCTGGTGTAAATGTAACCTCGGCCAGTGGCGAACCCGGGGCATTGCAAAACATTACGGTACGCGGCCCCGGCGGTATACGTTCGGGTGTTACGCCTTTGTTTGTAATAGACGGGTTGGCGCTTGATAATGCCAGTACCGGTGGTGCCCTGAATCCGCTGGCGTTTATTAATCCACAGGATATAGAGTCGATTGATGTGTTGAAAGATGCATCTGCTACTGCTATCTACGGTGCCCGGGGTGCCAACGGTGTCATCATCATCACTACCAGAAAGGGGAAGGCAGGCGTGACTACCGCCAGCTACGAGGGTAGCGTAGGGGTGAGTCAATTGGCAAACGCACTGCCTGTTTTTTCGGCTGAACGATACAAACAAGAGGTAGTAGCGCTGGGCGGCACGCTCGAAGATTTTGGGGGCAATACCAATTGGCAAAGGGAAATTACCCGCTCGGCTATTACACAAAATCACAACTTATCGCTCAGTGGCGGTACCGGCAAGTTTACCTACTTCGGTTCGTTTGGTATGCAGCTGCAAGATGGAATTATTAAAAACAACACCCTGAAGCGATACAATGGAAGATTAAATGCCTCGCAGCGTATGCTGAACGATAAGCTGCTGCTGGAGGTGAGTGTCAGTATCAATAATACCGTCAACATCCGACCGCCTATTGCGAGTCTTATAGGCGGAGCCCTCACCACGAATCCTACTTTGCCGGCTTTTGATGCAAGCGGAAATCCGTTTGTGTTTTTGAATGGCACCAACCCGATGCTGACCCTGCAATTGGAAAAAGATGTAACAACCATTAACCGTCAATTCGGTAGCCTGACCAGCACACTTAATTTGGCCCGCGGCCTGCAGTACAAGCTCAATTTCGGTATCGATAACTCAACGGGTACCAGAGACCTGCAAACACTGCCCAATGTGCAGCCGCTGGTGTTGGGTGGTTTTAACACGGTCAGCACCATCAACCGAAACTCACTTATTGAAAACTACCTGACTTACAACCTCGGCAGGGGCGATCATAAATTGAATGCACTGGCTGGCCACTCGTACCAGAAAATATTTGTGCAGGGCCGCAACTTCAGCATCACCCGCTTTCCAAATGCCAATGTAGAGCCGATCTACAATCCGGGCCTCGGGCAGGAGCTGACATTGGCCAACAACAGACCCGGGGGCTTTGCATACATCAATGAGCTACAGTCTTTTTTTGGCCGGATCAATTATCAGTACAAGAACAGATACTTGCTGACAGCCACTATGCGGGCTGATGGATCGAGTAAGTTCGGCGATAATAATAAGTACGGGTACTTTCCATCTTTCGGTGCAGCTTGGGTAGCATCGCAAGAGGCGTTTCTGCAGGGTAGCATCTTTTCGAACCTGAAGCTACGAGCCGGCTGGGGACAAACCGGCAATCAGGAAATACCTCCAAAAATTACTCAACCGCTTTTCACTACCACAGTTTCGGGCACCACCAGCTATCCGCTCAATGCTACTGGTACCTACCCTGGCGGCATTTCATTTTCTCGCCTCGCCAATCCCAATATTCAGTGGGAAGTATCTACCCAAACAGATATCGGCATTGACTTCGGTCTTTTCAAAGGCAAGCTCAATGGATCATTGGACTATTTCAGAAAAGTATCGGGCAAAATACTGCTGGAAGTTATTCCGGCAGACCCCGTGCAGCCAGCCAGCACTGTGTGGACCAACGTTGATAACATGCAAATCATCAACAAGGGATTGGAGCTGGATCTGAATTATCAGCATACGGCTACCAAAGGCCTAAGCTACACCGTGGGGGGCAACATCACTTTCATCAGCAACAAGGTGATCAATTCACCCTACTCAGTTATTCCTTCCGGCTCAGCGTCCGGATCGGGTCTTACGTCGGCTACTATCAATGGCTATGTTAATAACCAGCCGATCGGTACTTTCTTTATGCGGGAGTTTACCGGCTTTGACGCCAACGGATTGAGCACCTACCGCGATGCCAATGGCGACGGTATAGTAAACGATCGGGATCGGGCGGCCCTGGGTACCGCTTTGCCTGATGTGATCTATAATTTCTACGCCACCCTTGCCTGGCGTGGCTTCGACCTGGCGATGAACTTTAATGGCCTGAGCGGCAATAAAATTTATGACAATACCGCTAATGCCAACTTTTACAAGCTGCTGCTTTCTAAAGGGGTAAACACAACCGACGAAGCCATACAGTACCCGCAAGAGTCGGTTAACAACGCCGCACCTGTTTCGTCCCGCTACTTGAAAGACGGCCGGTTTTTACGCTTGAATAATATGAGCCTTGGCTACCAGTTCAACGTAGACCAACTGGGTATCAGAAAATGGGTTCAAAGTCTTCGGTTATCGCTTACCGGACAGAATCTTTTTGTCATTACTCCCTACAACGGGTACGATCCGGAAGTAAACACCGATCGGTCCATCAATGGCGTTACATCTTACGGCATTGACTATCTCAGCTATCCCAAGGCCAGAAGCTTCATCGCCACTATTCAGGTCGGCTTTTAAAAACCATTTTCTTCAAATTATACAATGAACAATATGAAAAAGCATTTGATGTTGCGGCTGCTGACGGTTGTGCTGCTTGCTACTTCGCTAGGTTGCAGTAAGCTTGACGAAGACATCCTCGACGAATCTTCATCGGGGGCTACTACCGAAAAAGCAAAGGCAGAAGGCGCTATTGCACCGGTGTATGCGCTGCTACCTACTTTGTTTCAGCACACCACCTATTTTGCCCTGCAGGAAATTTCGACGGATGAGGCGATTCTGCCTTATCGTGGGGGTACCGACTGGGGTGACAACGGTATTTACATAGCCATGCATTCGCACAATTTCGGTGTAACGGATCCCAACATTCGCAATACCTGGAACACCATTGTACAAGGCCTGTCGCGTAGCATCTCCGCTATCAACGATTTGTCCTTAAGCTCCGATCCTTCGGCAAAAACCTTTTTGGCGGAAGCGAGGGCCATGCGGGCTTATTATTCGATGCTTACACTCGACCTGTTTGGGTTGGTATTTGTAAAGGAAGACCCCGGTGCTACCTCCGTAATAATACGGGGCGACGACGCGGTAAAATACATTGAGCAAGAGTTTTTGGCAGCTGAGCCAAATCTGGAGGTAAACGTATCGCACGGGCGCATGAGCAAGGGAGCTGTTTACGGTTTGCTGGCTCGTTTGTACCTCAATGCTGCCGTGTACCGCGACCGTTATGCCCGGCCCATTGTGTTCAGAACGGAGGATATGGACAAGGCGATTGAAAACTGCAACAAGGTGCTGGCACTTAACAGGTATACATTGGCCGCCGACTATTTCTCGATTTTCGGAAACAACAACAATCCTAACAGTGAAATTATTTTTGCAGTCGATCAGCGGCCCGATCTGAATGGTCACAACAGGATGGCCTACTTCTCACTCTCAGGCGATCAATTTCCGCTGCCTGAGTTCCCGGCGGCGAATGGTACCGATGGGCCCGCTATTACCCCCGACTACTATCGTACATGGGTAAATGCCTATGCCCCGATAGATCCTGCCGATGCCGACCCGCGTTTTTATCGCCAAAACCTTGGCATCTACAGCAACCCTGCAGATAGCTGCGTGCCGGGTGCCAATTTCAATATCAACCGGGGAATTTTGCGTGGCCAGCAGTATGGTCTGATCCGCAGAAATGGCGTTTTTCTTCGCTGTGCCAATGGCAATTTCAGAGTAGGCCCACTCTTCCATGATACGCGTAACCGGCCGACGCTGCCAGTGAACTTTACCGAAAAGGTTGATTTCACGGTAAGTGGCAGCGACTACTTTACTGGTTACCGGGTATCGAAGTATGAGTTTAGCAGACGCTCATCAAGCGGCCGCAATTTTGGTGAGGCCGATATTGTAATCGTACGCCTGGCCGACATATACATGATGCGTGCCGAAGCCCGCTTGCGGAAAGGAGATGCAGCAGGTGCGGCACTGGCCGATGTAAACATAGTACGTGCTGCCCGCACTGCTACCAGGCCTGCACCGGCACTCACGAGCTTGTCGCTCGATCTCCTGTACCGCGAACGTGGCTTCGAATTTTATTGGGAGATGCTTCGTAGGACCGATATGATCCGGTTCGGAAAATTTGAGGACACCTGGACCGAAAAAACGACTTCGGATCCTCGCAAGCGCATATTCCCGATTCCTCAAACAGCCATCGACGGGGCATCGAATATTCCAAACTACTTGGTTCAAAATCCGGGCTATTAGGTGGTTGAGTAGCAGTTGCCAGCCAGTAGCCTATGTCCACAAATGCCACCCGAAAATGATCGGGTGGCATTTTCTTTTGTTACTATCAATAAAAGACGCAACCAGCCAGTTCTCGTTTGTTCATTTACCAGCACCCTCCCGCCTTACTGCGCTGGGTCATAATGCCGGTACTGTTCACCCACAAGCTTTTCACTGATGGCGAGGGGTGGTAATGGGCAGAAGCGCAAGCAGCACCTGCTAAAAAAGCAGTGGGCTGTAAGGCCATCAGAGGAGGTAGCCAATGTAATGCATCAATAGCCGCTGCCCGTCGGTTTAAGCCCGACTATCGTATAGGCGTTTATCGGGAGAGGCCCCATGCCTGCAGCATTTTAAAAAACACCTCGGTGTTTTCGTAAACGCCAGTAAACAAAGATGAATACGGCCCATAGGCAAACACATTCACAGGCGTGGCAGTATGATCGCCGCTGGCAAAATGTCCGGCTACGTAACCGCTGCTATAGTCGCCTGCCAGCAGGCTTAGTCCTCCTGTTTCGTGGTCGGCGGTCACCAGTACCAGCGTTTCTCCGTTTTCATCTGCAAACTTCAATGCCTGGCCAATGACAGCATCAAAGTCCAGCATTTCTGTAACAATGTATGGCAGGCTATTGGCATGGCCGCCATAGTCTATTTGAGCCGCTTCCAACATCATAAAAAAGCCTTGAGGATGCTTGCTGCCAATAGCGATTGCTTTTTCGAAAGCCTTGCTCAACCAATGGCCACGGCCCTGTAACATGCTTTTGCCTGCCATGCTATCTGCCAGCACTATTTTGCCTGCCTCATGATTCGGCAACGCATCCAGATGTTGCCAAATTTTGTAGCTGGGCAGCATTGCCTGCATGCTGGCCACTGTTCCGCTTCCTTTGCCCATCAGCACATCTATAGGAGCTTTTTCCAAATCCTGCAGAATGGCTTTGCTGCTGCTTCTTTCTACTTGATGTGCATAAAAATCAGCAGGAGTCGCATCTGTAATGTCGCCGCAGCTGATGAGGATATTTTTCTTGCCAAGCCGCTTGCTGATATCAGTGATCATGGGCAGCGCTGCACCGGTATGGTCTACCCCTACAGCCCGGTTATTGGTTTTTTGGCCCGTGGAAAAAGCTGTGGAGCCGGGAGCCGAGTCGGTAATATAGCTATCGAACGAACTGGTTTTGCTGATGCCGGTTTGTCGCATGCCAAAAAGCGATAAAGCGCCACGATTAGCAGTGTAGCCGGCGTAAATGTGGGCAGGTCCCATGCCATCACCAATGAGCAAAATGATGTTTTTCGGGGCCAGCCGGGTGTTATCGCTTTGGTAAGTGGGTGTATAAATGGGCTGGGGTGCTGTGGTGGGCCGAAACTCCAGATCCGGAAGTTTGCGCATGATGGCAGCTGCTTGTACCGGCTGGTCTGTGTTGATGTAGTCTACACCCAACTGCATGAGTTGGAACCAGGCGTTGATTTCATCGGGGGCGGCCCAAAACCTTACTTTTTTGCCAGCAGCATGGGCACTATCCGTCAGTTGCTGTAGTCGGCGCTTTTCATTGGCGGGTATAATGCCTTTGCCATTCCAGGAGGAGTAGATGCGAAAGTTTTCGCTGATCAGCGGCACTCGTTTCGCCGTGCTATCGGCATATGCTATAGTGGCCTGTCCGTCGAAGAAGATGAAGGAAGGATAGAGGTGGAAGCTGGCCGGTGATGGTCGATTGCCTGAGATGACAATTTGAATATGCGGATGGCCGGTAATGGAAGGGTACAAGGCCAATTCATGAAGCAAGGCATCCAGGGTCGGCTCGGCGGTTGTTTTCAGGTCAATGAGCAGCTGGAGCGGTTGTGTCAATGGTTGGCTGGCAATGGCCTTGCTCAGGGGCAGAAGGTACAGCTGCGCCAGCGTAGGGGCACCGGCCAATTGGGCAGCGGTATGTGCTACCAGCAACTGCTGATGGTGCCAGAAAATATCAATCTCGATGCTGCCTACGCCGGCGGTATAGGCAGCATAAAAGGGAATCGGATTTTCGTAGTCATTATGCGCATGCAGTTGTCGGCTGGAGTACTGCGCCGGTTGTGCATTGGCCTGCTGCAGCGTGCATAGCAGTAGTACCATCCATAGCGGGCGGTATACATGTATCATGAGCGGGGAATAATGGCGCTGTAAAGTATCTGATGCTTGTAATCGATAAACCGGAGCAAGATGCCCTGAGCCGATACGCTGACGCAGGCAAAGCCTTGGGTAGGAGCGGTAAACAGGCCGCCCTCCGCATTGAGTTGGGC
>JALOMC010000435.1 GCA_025455665.1 Chitinophagaceae bacterium
TCATGTAGTCGCTCCATACAATGTAGTAGTCGGCCTGCAGGGTAATGCGGCTCTTGGGCAGGTTATCCCACGAGAAAATAGCAGACACTACCGGGATGCTCATTTTTCGGGCCACGGCGGCCATCAGGCCGGCAGCCGGCACCCGTTGGTGGGTACAGAGTATTACATCGGGCCTTGTATTTTCCAGTAGTTTTTCAAAGCCTGCGGCAAATGGTCCTTTCAGGTAAGAGCTGTCTAGCAATTCATCGGCTTTGCACACAGCGGCGTGGCTCAGGCTCACCCACCACGATAGCCATTGCACGGCCAGGTAGTACCACCACATCAGGCCTCGTCGCTTTTTCAGCAGCAGCAGGCTGCGCCAAATACGCGGGTTATTTTTAGTGCGGCTATTGCGCCGCAGCCGGGCAAAGGTGGCTACCTCCCGCAGCAGCACCTGCCACTTGCTTTCGCCAAAGGCAGGCAGCGTGTGCAGTGCCAGCGGCTGCGCATGGCGTTCGGCCAGTTCGGCCAGTATCCAGTCGGGCAGTTGGTGGTACATGCCCACATGGGCGCCTTGCAGCTGGTCTATCAGGTCTGAATACAGGTAGTTGCGTACGCCAATGCCATCGGGCACATACAGGAATACGCGGGGCTTGTTTGTTTCTCTCATCATTTACGCGGTTGCTATGGGTGTGGGTGTTGCAGTTGGCCAAAGTATTGCAGGTTGGTGGCGGCCAGGTGGTCGGCACCGTATTGCTGCTGAATGAGCTGCTTCGCCCGGGTACCCATTCGCCTTGCTTCGTCGGGGTGCTGCAGCATGTACAGCACTTTATCGGCTATATCGGCCGGCTCAAAAGGATCGCACAGCAGGCCGGTTTCTCCCGTTTGTACCACTTCGGGTCCCGGGCCGGTGCGGCTGCCCACAAATGCTTTTCCCATGGCCATGGCTTCCAGCCAGGCTACCGGCATGGCTTCCATGTGCGATGGCAGCACTACCACTTCGGCAGCGGCCAGCACGCCCGGCACTTCCACGTTGGCAATGGGCTCAAAAATGCGGATATGTGTTTCCATGTTCAGTTCGGCCACCAGTTGCTGCAGCACTGCTTTAAACGAGGCGCCGCTCGGTCTCATGGCAATATCCTTGCCATAAATGTGCAATTGGGCGGTGGGCCACTTGGCTACAATGGCAGGCATGGCCATGATGAGCTGCCGAACGCCTTTCTTTTCCGTAAGGGCACCCATAAAAAGCAGGCGACCTGGTACAGGCTGCGTGCTGGCCGGTGTGGAAAAGCGATGCAGCAAAATGGGGTTGGGAATGACCGTGTGGGGCTTTTGCAACAGGAAGGGGTAGAAGCCCGCCGTTTGCTGCAGCACGTAGTGGCTCACGCCTATGATGGCGTCGGCTTTCTTGAGCGACTGTTGCTCAAACCAGGCTTTCTTTTTGGAAAACGGAGTATCAGCTGTGCTGGCAGCAAAAAAGCGATGCCCGCCATGGAGCCGTACTACAAAGGATACGCCGGCGGGTTTGCGCAGCAAAAAAAGGCCGGCTTCACTGCTTTCTACAATGTTCAACGGGCGTTGCTGATGGATCTGGCGCAGCACCCGGCTGGTATCCAGGGCCCGCTTCAGCCAGCGCAGTGGCCCCCACTGGTGCGTATTGATCCAGTAAATGCGAAATCCTTCGGCCTCTTCGGTTTCCACGTCTCGGGTTTGCTGCTTGTAGCTGATCACCGACACCGTTGCACCCTGGCTCAGCAGGGCCGGAACAAGGTTGGCTACAAATGAACCAATGCCGCCTGTTTTTACCTGGGGACGAGCTATTTCGCCAATAAAGCAGATGTGCATGCGCCGTATGAACTAGTCTATTGAAAGGGCGGCAAATATAGCCGAATGCGCCGTATGAACTAGTCTATTGAAAGGGCGGCAAATATAGCCGAATGCGCTAAGCAGCATTTACACCCATTATTTGCTTCAGTCGCTGCAGTTGTGGCTGCTGTTGGTAGTGTTGCAAGTAGTGCCGGCGCCCCTGCAGACAGTATTGAGCATACAAATGCGGCTGCTGCAGCAGCAGGATAAAAACCTGCTGAAAGGCTGCTGCCCAATGGCTGGCACTGTGGCCTTGTACAAGCCAGCCGGTGTGCCCATGCTGTACCAACTCTGGCAGTGCGTCTACCGCCGATACCATGGCCAATCGGCCATGCATCATCGCTTCAATAGCTACCATACCAAAGGCTTCGGCCCGGGTAGCCATCACATCCACGTGGCATTGTACAAAAGCAGCATCTATTTGTGTGTATGCCAAGGGCCCCAGCCATTGCACCAGTGGGGCCAATGCCTGGCACTGTGCAGCCAAGGCCGCTGCCTGGCTGCCGCTACCGGCTATGTGCAGCTGAAAGCTACCCGGTGGAAAGTGCCGGCTGGCTGCTACAAAGCCTTGCATCATGTCGGCCGTGTTTTTGCCGGGGTCTATCCGGCCGGGGCAAAAGAAAACAAAAGGGGGGCCTGTGGAAGGTGCTGGCGTGCTGCTGCCACGGTCGGCCAGCGCATTGGGCACCACTACCGTGCGGTCAGTGGGGTAGCCAAATACCCGCGTCAGGTCGTTGGCT
>JALOMC010000115.1 GCA_025455665.1 Chitinophagaceae bacterium
CTTTTGCTGCTGTTTTGCCAATAGCAAAACAAGGCATACCACTGAAATAAATACACCAACGCCAGCTGCCACATAATGCGGGGCATGTCTTTGATGGCTCCGATGATTTCTTTGAATGGAGAAAATACATTCAATGGCTCGGCACGCAAGTGAGCCAACTCTTCGGGCGTAGGCGGTATTTCGGGCGTAGTGCGGGCACTCCACCATATGCTGGCAATGCTGCACACTGCCCCCAGAAAAAATGACGCGTATACCCAGGTGGGCAGTTTGCCCATGCTGCCGATAAAAATCATGGGAAAGAGGTACAACGACAGGTTAGCCAGCGTTTGGCCGAGGCCGGTAAAAAAGCTTTGTGCCTGAAAGCCGGTGGGCTGTTGCGAAGCGTCCAGCTTATCGGCTATAAAAGCACGATAGGGCTCCATCGCAGTGTTATTGCCGGCATCCAGTATCCACAGCAGGCCGGCAGCCATCCACAAGCTGCTGCTGAAGGGATACAGCAACAACGCCAGGCTGCACATAATGGCGCCGATGAAAAAATAGGGTTTGCGCCGGCCAAAGCGAGGGCTCCATGTTTTATCGCTCAGTGCCCCGATGATGGGCTGTACCAGCAAGCCGGTCATGGGCCCGGCCAGGTTCAGGATAGGTATCTCGTCGGGGCTGGCCCCCAGCATATCGTAAATGGGGTTGACCGCACTTTGCTGCAAACCAAAGCTGTACTGAATGCCGAGGAACCCCACATTCATATTAATGATTTGCGAGAACGACAAGCGAGGCTTAGGCGTAGACATAGGCAAGCAACAAATAATTAAAACTGAATATAGTCACGAGTGGTATTTTCATTCCTGCTATGAAAAGGAAATTTGGAGCCCTGCTGGCGGCCATCGTTTGCACAATCGTTTGCGGTGAGAACATAGCGGCACAAGCCCGCTACAGCCTTGTTATTTCCGAAATCATGGCCGACCCGACGCCGCAAATAGGCCTGCCAAATGCTGAATGGATAGAACTGCGCAATGCATCGGCCGCCGCCATCAACCTGCAAGGCTACCGACTGCAAAAACCAGGCAGCACCGCCAGTGGCCCGCTGCCCAATGTGCTACTGGCACCCGATAGCAGCATTGTCGTTTGCACAGCCTCGCAGGTAGCAGGCCTGGCGGTGTTTGGCCGCACTACCAGCGTCACCAGCTTCCCAAGCCTGGGCAATGATGCCGATGAACTGATACTGCTGGCCCCCAATGGCAGCGTGATGCACAGTGTACGCTACAGCAACAGCTGGTATAAAAATGATGTAAAAGCAGACGGCGGCTGGACCCTGGAAATGATAGACCCCCGCAACGCTTGCAGCGGCGCCGACAACTGGACCGCCAGCAACGACCCCAAAGGCGGCACACCCGGCCAGCCCAATAGTGTGCTGCGTGCCAATACCGATCAGATTGCCCCTCGCCTGCTACGTGCCGCCGCCATCAATAGCACTACAGTGCAGCTGCAGTACAACGAAAGCATGGACAGCGCCCGGGCTGCTACGGCTGCCAGCTACCGCCTGAGCGATGGGCTGCAGGCCAGCAGCGCCAGCACACTGCCCGCCAGCTTTGCTCGGGTAAATGTGCAGGTAAACCCTGCCATGGCTGCCAACCGCATTTACACCGTAGAGGCTGCTGCTACTGTGACTGACTGCGCCGGCAATGGACTGAACCCCGCCTTCAGCACGGTGCGTGCCGGCCTGTTTGCTGCGGCCGATACCAACGATGTGATTGTAAATGAAATCCTCTTCAACCCCAAAGCGCCGGGCGTAGATTATGTGGAGCTGTACAACCGCAGCAACAAAATCATCAACCTGCAAGAACTGCTGATAGCCAACCGTAGCAGTAGCGGTGCCGTCGCCAGCTTTGTACCCATCAGCACCGAAGCATTTGCATTGTTCCCCGGCGATTTTGTGGTGCTGACCACCGATGCCACCGTGGTAAGCCAGCAATACACCGTGCGGCAGCCGGCAGCCATGCTTACGCTCAGCAGCCTGCCATCGTACCCCGATGACAAGGGCACTGTAGTAGTAGTGACCACCGCCGGCCGCGTAATAGACGAGGTGCCCTACGACGCCCGCTGGCATTTTGCATTGGTAGACGACGATGAAGGCATTGCGCTGGAACGCATAGACGCCAACGCAGCATCGAACAGCAAAGACAATTGGACAAGCGCTGCCAGCACAGCGGGCTTTGGCACGCCTACTGCCGCCAATAGTCAGTTAAGAGCAGCCAATCAACCACAGGGCGACATCAGCATCAACCCAAAGATTTTTAGCCCGGATAATGATGGGTTCGAAGATTTTGCCTTGATCGAGTTTCGGTTTCCACAGGCTGGCTACGTGGCCAATGTGACCATTATGGACGCTGCCGGCCGTGCCGTGCGGGTGCTGCAGCGCAATACCACCTGTGGGCAAAGTGGCAGCTGGCGCTGGGATGGCCTGAATGATAAACTGCAACGCGTACCCGTAGGCACTTACATCATCTTTACCGAAATTTTCAACCTGCAAGGCAGCAAGCGGGTGTTTAAGAATACGGTGACGGTAGCCCGTAAGTTCTGAGCATCATTGCGCCCCTGTTGGTAGCCTGACCAACAGGAATATAGGAAGCAGCCGCATTGGGACTTTCAACTTTACTTTGCTGGCCGGGCGACCAATAAGGCCCGCAACAGCCTTTGTATGCATGGCTTAACAGGCCGGTAACTAACCCTTGCCGGGCCGTGGCCGTATCAGCAAAAAGCAACCCACATGAAATCAACCTATTTACTACTGCTGGCTTTGCTGTTTATACACTGTGGTAGTCGCAAAAGCATTTACGACGACAACAACATTACCGAGCGAAAGCTGGATAAACTGATCAGGGAATACAGTGCCAATACCGGCGACCGCGAACTGGCCAATCAGGTAAAGTTTGCGTACGACTTTTTGCACAACCAATACCAGGCCGACATCAGCCGCTACCAGCTGGGCGGCACCCTGGCCGATAAGGAGCGGCAGCTGAATGCCTACATCAATCTTCAATCGTTTTACGACCGCCTGCGCGGCTACAATACGCTGGAGCGCCTGCTGGCACCCGGCAGTGTGGGTACCGAAATAGCTAAAACAAAATTGGAGCTCGTAAGCGGCCATTACGAACTGGCCATCAACTGGCTGAATGGCCGCCACTGGCAGGAGGCCCGCAGCGCCTACCGCAGCCTGCTGAAGGTGCAGCAGTGGATGCCCGACTACAAAGACAGCCGCCAACTGCTGCGCCAGGCCAAAGAACTGGGCACGGTCAACGCAGTCGTGCTGCCGCTGCGGGCCGAAGGATTTTTTTACAACAACAACATGGGCAATAATGGCTTTGGCAACAATGGCCTGAACAGCGGCCCCCGCCTGAGCGAACAGCTGGTACGCGACCTGGGCGGCCAACTGAATAGCAACGGCTGGTACCGCGTATGGGCCCCCTGGGATATGAACCGTGCCAATGCCGAACCCGACTGGACCATTGAACCCGTATGGACCCAACTGCGCATAGACGGCCCGCGTAGCAACCGCAGCGAACGCCGGGTAGAAAAGCAAGTAGAAATAGGCAAAGACACGGCCGGCCGCCCCTTGTACAAAGTGCTGAGTGCCGTGCTCAGCATTACTGAAGTAACCTACACAGCCAACGGCCGACTGGAAATACGCATCAACGACCAGGATGAACGCCGCAACATTGGCTTCAACAGCTGGAACGAAAGCTACAGCTGGCAGCAACGCTGGGCCACCTACCGCGGCGATGCCGGCGCCCTCAGCAATGCTGATTGGGAACTGATTAATGCCCCCCGCGATGCAAACCGCAACGAAGAAGCCCTGATGGAGCAGCGATTGCTGGAGCGCATGTACCCCAACCTGCTAAACTGGGTGCGGGGACAGCTGAATATGTAGCGCAGCGGCCGCATGGAGACCACACCAGGTAAAAAAGCAACCGGCCGCAGTGTCATTCTTACCCTGCGGCCGGCATTTTTTGTGTCGCTTTTGCTATCGATTTATCCCTTCCAGCGAGAAAATAAACGCATACACCAGCGCAATATCTTTCAGATAATCGAACCGGCCAGAGGCGCCACCGTGGCCATATGCCATATCTGTTTTAAGCAGCAGCACCTGGTTTCCTTTTTTTACAGCCCGTAGCCGTGCTACCCATTTGGCCGGTTCAAAATACTGCACCTGGCTATCGTGCAGACCAGTTGTTACCAGCATGTTCGGATACTCTTTTGCTTCTACATTTTCGTAAGGGCTGTAGCTCTTCATGTAGTCGTAGGCCTCTTTGTTTACCGGGTTGCCCCATTCGTCAAATTCGTTGGTAGTCAGGGGTATGCTTTCGTCCAGCATGGTATTTATTACATCCACAAAAGGCACCTGTGCTACTATACCATTCCAAAGTTGTGGTGCCATATTGGCCACAGCTCCCATCAGCAAGCCGCCGGCGCTACCACCCTGCGCATACAAGTGCCCTTTGCTGGTGTAGCCTTCCTTTATCAGGTACTCTCCGCAGCTGATAAAGTCGGTAAAACTGTTCTTCTTTTTCATCAGCTTGCCGTCTTCATACCATTGTCTGCCCATTTCTTGCCCACCGCGTATATGTGCTATCGCAAACACAAAGCCTCTGTCCAGCATAGACAAACGGCTACTGCTAAAGCTGGCATCCATACTGGCACCATAGCTGCCATAGCCGTATAGCAATAGCGGATGGCTGCCATTTTTTTCAAAGCCTTTTTTGTACACCAGCGATATGGGCACCCTGGTACCATCGGCCGCTGTGGCATATAGCCGCTCGGTAGTGTAGTCTGCCGGCTTAAAACTACCCAGCACTTCCTGCTGCTTCAGCAGTTTTTTGCTGCGGCTATTCATATCGTACTCGTAGGTGCTATTGGGTGTAGTAAGGCTGGTATAGGCATAGCGCATGGTAGTGCTGCTATACTCCGGGTTGTAGGCGGCATAGGCGGTATAAGCCGGTTCACCAAAGTCGATGTAATGATCCGAGGCATCGGCCAGCTTCCGAATACGCAGTTGCAGCAGGCCGTCTTTGCGTTCGCTCAGCACCATAAAGTCTTTGAATTCGTCGATACCCTCCAACAGCACATCGCTGCGGTGGGCTATCAACTCCTTCCAATCGGTTACCGCTGTTTTATCCAGCGGGCATTCCATCAGTCTAAAGTTTTGAGCATCCTTGTTGGTGCGCACCAAAAAGCGATCTTCCATGGCTATTACATCGTATAGCACATTTTTTATACGCGGCTGAAATACCTTGAATACACCGGTAGGCTGGGCGGCATCCAGCAGCCGCCATTCGCTGCTTAGTGTAGCCTGGCTTACTATAAACAAGTGCTTGCCATTCTTACTTCGCCCCACGCCTATATAGTTGCTTTTATCCTGCTCTTCGTACACCGCTACATCGGCACTGGCAGGCGTACCCAGCGTGTGGCGTTTTATCTTTTCGCTCAGTAGTGTGGTAGCATTATTGCTGGTGTAAAAAATGGTGCGGTTGTCTGCTGCCCACACCGGATCGCCGCTGGTACCCGCTATTTCGTCTGGCAGCACGGCGCCCGTTTCCAAATTTTTGACCTGCAGCGTATACTGGCGTCGGCTCAACTTATCTACTCCGTAGGCCAGTAGTTTGTTATCATCGCTCACATTCATACCACTTACCGAAAAGTAAGCGAGGCCCTCGGCCATGGCATCCACGTCCAGCAGTACTTCTTCCGGGGCCGACATGTTGCCCTTCCGGCGGCAGTACTTAAAATATTGCTTGCCTTCTTCGGTACGAGAATAGTAGAAGTAGCCATTTTTAAAAGTAGGTACGCTTTCATCCTTCTCCTTGATGCGGGCCTTCATTTCCACAAACAGTTGCTCCTGCAGCTGCCTGGTACCGGCCATCATAGTATCGAGGTAGGCATTTTCAGCCTCCAGATAGGCAATGACTTTACTGCTGTCAGGGCCCTTCTTAAAGTAGTCGATCATCCAATAGTACGGATCGGCCACCGTATCGCCATGCAAAATGCGGGTATGTGGCTGTTGGTCAGCTACAGGTGCAGCCACAGCAGGCCACTGATAAGTAGCTCCCTTGTCGGTAGCTTGTTGGCGGCAGGCATAACTCATGATTAATAGCAGCAGGCTGGCTGGCAGCAGGTTTTTCATACAGGTTCGATTTTATAAGCCTGTAAGGTCAAGAAAAAAACTGAGGTTAATACCAGCACAAAAAAAAGCGCAACTTGGCTGATTGCGCTTTTCCATGATGTCTGGTGTTTACCAACGGCACGGCCCTTGCGGGTTACACCAGTTCTATATCAAACTGTACCAGGTTTACAAACTGCTGAATGCGGGCATCTATTTCGGCCTTCGTCAGTTCTTGCATGCGCTGGGGGCCAAACTTTTCTACGCAGAAAGAGGCCATGGCCGAGCCTACAATGATGGCCGTCTTCATGTTCTGAAAGCTGATATCGCCCGTTTTGGCCAGCCAGCCCATAAAGCCACCGGCAAACGTATCGCCGGCACCCGTGGGGTCAAACACATCTTCCAGCGGCAGCGCCGGCGCAAAAAACACGTGGTCTTCGTGAAAAAGCAGTGCACCGTGCTCGCCTTTTTTAATGATCAGGTATTTCGGCCCCATGTCCATGATTTTGCGGGCCGCTTTTACCAGGCTGAACTCATTGGTCAGCTGGCGGGCTTCGCTATCATTTACCAGCAGCACATCCACCAGTTGCAGGTTCACCATCAGGTCGTCCCAGGCAGTGTCCATCCAAAAGTTCATGGTATCCAGCACTATCAGTTTGGGGCGCTTTTCCAGCTGGTCTATCACCTGCTTTTGCAGCTTGGGCATCAGGTTGCCCAGCAGCAAAAACTCGCTGCCCTGGTAGCTGGCAGGCACTTTGGGGTCAAAGTCGGCCAGCACATTCAGGTCGGTCACCAGCGTGTCGCGGCTGTTCATATCCAGGTGGTAGCGGCCGCTCCAAAAAAAGGAGGGCTTGTCGGCTACCTTCTCTACCCCATCGGTTTGTACGCCGCGGCTGTGCAGGTCATCCAGAATGGCTTCTTCAAAATCATTGCCCACAATGCTGATTTGCTGCACCGGCTTTACAAAATTGGCTGCCGCATACGCCGCATAAGTGGCGCTGCCACCTACTATCTTGTCTACCTTACCAAAGGGGGTTTCAAGGGCGTCGTACGCCATAGTACCTACTACTATCAATGCCATAACGAGGGAGTTTTAAGGGCTTTTTGTTTTTTGCAAAAGCCGTGCAAAGAAAGGCAATTGCGCCCAATGATGCGGAGCGCCGACGGGCATAGCCAGCCCGTAGTCGGGCTTTTTCAAATACAAATAGCAGGGGCCCGCTGCCCATGGCATATCCCGGCTGTTGTTCCGTCCCTTCCGGGGTTCGCTGCGCTCCGCGCCACCTCGACTCAGTCGAGGCCCTGC
>JALOMC010000116.1 GCA_025455665.1 Chitinophagaceae bacterium
GTATTGCAATTGCTTTATCGTACAATGGTAACAGAGCCTTGCAGGCGCAGCCTATTTTGACTGCTACTGATGAGGTAGTAATACACACCGGTTGGCAGCGGTCTGCCATTAGTTGCATTGCCTTGCCATTGCTGGTTGTAGCTTCGGGTACTATATACTTCACGACCATATCTGTCAAACACCAGCAGCTGCAGATCGGTGTAGCCACTCAGGCCAATAATGTTCCAGCCGTCATTAATGCCATCGCCATTTGGGCTGAAGGCATTGGGTACAACGGGATTGATCAACACCGATACCAGCACACTATCGGTTGCGGTACATCCCTCGGCCGTATTTATTTGCAGACGATATCGGGTAGTGGTAGCCGGGGATGCTTGTGGTTGTAGTGTTTGCGCATTGCTCAAGCCGCCGGGCGGAAGCCACTGTACCCGGAAGCTTCCGGCGGCATTGGTGCTTCCAGCCAATAAGGTGGTAGCGCCAGCACCAATAATTCGATCGGTGCCAGCATCAGCCGTTGGCGTAGGTGCTACTACAATGCTTTGTTGTACGGTATCGCTGCATCCGTCTGCTGTGCGAAAGCTATAGGTCAGCAAATTGTTACCAAGTCGGTTTCTTGATGGTACAAATGAATCGCCTTGAACACCAGGACCGCTCCAACTGCCGGTTCCGGCCAGGCCGTTTTGTTCACGGGCCTGTGTCAACGGTAGCGGGGGCGCATCTGAGCATAGCAAGGGCAGAGGGCTGATGACGAGGTGGGGTGCTGGCGCTATGCTGATGTTGGCAATGGTATCATCTACACATACCTGTCCTGAGTAAGCTACCAGGCGGATGCTCACATTTTGTAGGCCCGGCGCCCCATTTTGTAAATAGCTTTTAGCCCATATAGCTGTGGGCGATGGCATGAGTGTGAGCAGGCTGTCGCTATTGTTTACACCCCAGTTCCAATACAATTCTATCCGGGTTATATTTCCAAAACCAACCGATGAGCGGTTACGCAAACGAATACTGTCATTGCTACACAGCAGACCGGAATTCAGGAGCTCAAAGCCCGCCACAGGGTTAGCAGCATTTACTGTGAGCGTTTGTGCCAGTGTATCGGCACATCCGGTGGTAGCCGTGGCTATCAATGTCACCACATAGTTGCCGGTGGCGCTATAGCGATGCCGGCCGTCTACATCGCTGGCGGTATCGGGGTTGGCGGCACTGGCATTAACATCTCCAAAGTGCCAGCGCCAACCTAGGTTGGTAAAGCCAGGGCCGTAAGTGCTTTGGTTTACAAAATCAGCAATGGCATCATTGAGGCAAATACCTGGCACGGTAAATGCAGCCTGCGGTGTCGGCTCTACAAGTAGCATTGTATCAAGTAAGTTGCTCCGACAGCCGTTGCTATCAGTAGTTTGTACCTGCAGGCTTGCAGTATTGTTATTGCTGGCATTCAGCCAAAGGCTGTCGGCAGTGGTGTTTTGCAGCATGCCGTTGTAGGTCCATTGATGTCGGGCAATAGTGGCAATATTTGTTTGGCGCACCAGAAAACTTTGTTGGGCGCAAATGACATTCGGCAGTTTCAGTCGGGCCAACGGCAAAGCTTGCACCCGGGTTATCTGAAAAGCGGTATCGCTGGCGCAGCCATTGGTGCCTGTGCCACTCAGTGCTATACGTAGTTGGCCGGTATCGGTAGCGGGTAGCAGCAGTGTGGCACCGCTGGCCTGGTTGCTTTGCCACTGCCATGTCCATGCAGTGTTGGGTGGGGCGCCGGCCAGGTTGGCACTCAATGTCAGCGTATCGCCCAGGCATATGGTTGGCGGTGCTACAAAGCTGGCTGATGGGGCCGCCGCAATTTGCAGCGTGGTATTCACCGCAATTTCGCCATTGCAGGCAGTGCTGTTGCGGGGTAGCACCCATGCTCTTACCTGCACAGCGCCTGCTGTGCCAAATTGTACTGTGCCTTGCAGTCTGTACCTATACATGATCACCCCGTTGCGTACAAAGCTGCTGTCGAAGCTGCCGGGATTGTTTTCACCAATGGGCTGGTTGTCGGCCAGCCATCTGATGGCGCTTATCTCATACGGCAAATCAATCCATAGGCGGGTGGGTGCCAGGCGGCAGATGGTACCGCTGGCATTAATGCTATCAAATCCTATTTGCTGGCGCAAGTCGCTAAAACCGCTGCCGGCATTGTAGGCATAAGATTCGAAGTTGCCTACACCGTATGCAATGCATGAAAATGGCCGGTCAGCTGTCAGGTTTTGCACCGGATTAGCAATGGCTTGAGTAGTCACATTTTCGATGAGTACACTATAACCGGTACCACTCACCGGTACAAATGCGGCGGTAGGAGCCGCCCCATTGATACGAAAGCTCGCCGCGGCAGCGGTGGGAATGCTGATGGCAAGGTAGCAACGGTCAATAGCGCTTTCACCTGGCGGTACCCAGTTTCGATGGGCGGAGAACACACTGATGCTATCAATGTATTGTTCGGTCGGATTGAGCAGAACCATTTCGGGATCGCCCGGAAAGAGGCAGCTACCGTTATTGCCGCAAAGGTTGCTGTTTCGGGGATCGCAGCTTTGCGAACGCATATACTGTACTACCATGATCGGTTGCGATGATTGCAACGAGAAAAAATTGCCGGTGCTGAACTCCCAGAATGAATGGGGGGCGATGGTACGGTTGGTGATACTGCCGAGTTCGTTGCGGCTCACTACCGCGGTGCTATCTGCTGTAAATACCCTGAAAATACTAGTCTGCTCATTTACAAATGGCACGCCAATAAATTGTTGCCCCCATGCATTCGTTGGAAATATTTGTTGGTACAAATTATCGCCTCCGAATGCATCGGCACAGCCCATGAATGCCCAGGTGTGCCCTGCAAATACAGCAATGGGCTGGCAAGTACCACTGCCGCCGGCTACCGAACGTATGCGGGTACCCGAAACATCGACACCACTGGCAAACTGTAATTGGTAAATGGAACCGCGTTCGGGCAGGTTGATCAAGTAAGGATTGCCGGCTGTTCGTATACCGTTGCTCGATGTGGCACTCGGTGTAATCTCTACAGTCGTATTGGGCTCGGCAGCTATAATGTTGAGAAATCCGTTGCCTACACTAGCTGCCGGATAGTTGGGTACTACATAATTATTGCCCCAGGTAGTTTGCGGCAGAGCCAGACTGGCGCCGGTAGTAAACTGTCGGATGATTTGCACAAAAACCGCTACATCTGCATTGGCTTGCACTTCGATGGCGGCGTTGTTATAAAGAGCATCGGGCAGCGGCATGTATACGCCGGTATTCGCAAAATCGGCCGTTGCAGCAGGACCGATGATAAAACGTGTGATCTGCCCCGGCGCTACACTGAAGGTTCGGATGCTATTGCCTACTTTGATACTGCCGGTGGTAGCACGGGCGCTGGAAATATAAATACCCATGTTGGTAAGACTACCGCCGAAATGGGCAGAGAAAGGAATCATGAACTGACGACCCCGACTAGAGAGCGCCTGGGCTTTTGCTGAGGAAGAAGAGTAGCAAAAGCAGACCAGCCAGCAAAGCGTTGGCAACAGGCGAAGCAATAGCTGGCGTGCATGGTGCATGGTTCTGAAATATAGCCAGTAGTACAACCATTTTTTGCTTGAAAAGTTGCTGACCGCCCATGCCGGCCAGACAAAAAAGCGGCCAGGAATAGCCGCTCCTACCTAATACTAACAACATTTCCTATTTCTTACTCTCGAGTACTTTGATGTAGTTGGCCCGTTCGTAAGCCGTCGGATCTGAAATGTTTTGCTGGCTCATGGCCCCTTTAAAGTCCTCTATTTTTTCAAAGCCCATTTGTTGCATCCACTTTCTGATGCCCATGTTCATCACGCCGATATAGTCAATGCCATTGCGATACAGGGCCGAGGCTGTCATGGCCACATCGGCGCCGGCCAGCAGGTACTTCACCACTTCTTTCTCGCTGTTTACGCCGCTGGTAGCTGCCAGCGATATGGGCAGGCGGCCGTGCAAGATAGCCAGCCACAGCAAGGGTAGTCTTATTTCGGCAGGATCGCTGAACTGCAGGTTGGGAATCACTTTCAACTGGTCGATATCGAAATCGGGTTGATAAAAGCGGTTGAACAGTACCAGCGCATTCGCCCCTTCATCGTACAGCCGACGGCTCATATTGCCAATGGCGCTGAAGTAAGGATTCAGCTTGACAGCAATGGGAATGCGTACTGTTTGGCGAATGGCTTTTACAATATCGATATAGCGTTGCTCTACCTGCAAGCCGCTACTGTGTATATCGGCCGGTATAAAAAAGATGTTCACTTCCAGTCCATCGGCACCTGCTTCCTCAATTTGACGGGCATACTGTATCCAGCCTTCGTTGGTAATGCCGTTAAGACTGCCGATGATGGGGAGCGATGTGCGGGTTTTGGCCTGGTATATTTTTTCGAGATACTCGTAGGGCCCCACATGGTATTCTTCCAGGCGTGGAAAATAGTCGGATGCCTCGGCAAACATGTTGCTGGTAAATTGCTCTACGGCATCGAGGCTGGCCATGTCTTTGCTGATCTGTTCTTCAAACAGCGAAAACATAACGATAGCGCCTGCTCCTGCATCTTCCATCTTCAGCACATTGCTGATGTCTTCGCTGAGGGTACAAGCCGATACCACTACCGGTGATTCCAGCTTCAAGCCCATGTATTCGGTGGATAGTCTCATCATATTGCTTTGTTAGGTGTGTTGCATTTGCTTTAGCTGAAAGTGTAAAAGGCGAATTGGCTCAAACCATGGGTACAAAGTCGCTGGCGCTTTTGGTAGCCAGCTCTTCGTAGTTTTTCCAGCGCAGGTTTACCAGCTCTTGTGCCATGCCCATCAGTTCTTCTGCTTCCTTCGGATGCGTGTTGAGCAGCATCTTGTAGCGTAGTTCATTGTAGGCATAGTCTTTCAGCGCCATGCCAGGTCTTGGCGAGTCGAGTACAAACGGATTCAGTTTCTTTTTGCGCAGCACCGGATTGTAGCGCAGCAGCGGCCAGTAGCCACTTTGTACTGCCCGGTGTTGCTGGTTCAATCCATCCTTCAAATCGTAGCCATGGGCTATGCAGTGGCTGTAGGCCAGTATCAGCGATGGGCCATCATATGCCTCGGCCTCCCGCATGGCCAGCAGGGTTTGTTGCGGATTGGCACCAAAGGCTACACGTGCTACATACACATTGCCATAGCTGATGGCTTGCATGGCGAGGTCCTTTTTACCTACCCGCTTGCCAGCGGCTGCAAACTTGGCGGTAGCCGCGGTGGGGGTAGCCTTGCTGCTTTGGCCACCTGTATTGCTATACACCTCTGTATCCAGTACCAGCACATTCACGTTGCGGCCCGACGCCAATACGTGATCGAGACCGCCGTAGCCAATATCGTAGGCCCAGCCATCTCCGCCTACCAGCCAAACACTGCGTTTCACCAGTTGATCGGCCACACTTAGCAGCTGTGCTGCCAGCGGATGCTCAATGCTTGCCAAAGTTTGCTTCAGCGTCGTTACCCGGGCTCGTTGTGCTACAATGTCCGACTCTGCCAATTGTGGCGCCTGCAAAATGTTGTTGGCCAGTTCTTCGCCTGCGGTGGTAGCCAATTGCTGCAGTAGTTGCTGTGCAATGGCCGTTTGCTTGTCGGTAGTAATGCGCATGCCCAAGCCAAACTCGGCGTTGTCTTCAAACAGCGAGTTGCTCCAGGCAGGTCCTTTGCCGTCTTTATTTTTGGCCCATGGGGTGGTAGGCAGGTTGCCGCCATAAATAGAAGAGCAGCCCGTGGCATTGGCTACCAGCAAGCGGTCGCCAAACAACTGGGTCAGCAGTTTCAGATAGGGCGTTTCGCCGCAGCCTGCGCATGCACCGCTGAACTCGAACAAAGGCTCCAGAAACTGGGCGCCATGCACCGTTGAAAAGTTCAAACGAGCCCGATCATTCCACGGAATGTCTTCGAAGTAGCGAATATTCTCTTTCTCCTGCTCCAGTATCGGCAGCTTTTCGGCCATGTTGATGGCCTTTTTGTTGCGATTGATCGGATCGGTTGCCGGGCACACATCAACACACAGGTTGCAGCCGGTGCAGTCTTCGAGGTACACCTGCAGCGAGTATTGTGTTTCCGGAAATCCTCGTGCATTGATGGGCGCCGACTTAAAACCATCCGGAGCTTTGCTCAGAAAGTCTTCATGAAAAAACTTGGCCCTGATGACACTGTGCGGACATACAAATGAACAGTTACCGCATTGTATGCACAGGTCGGGCTCCCACACGGGTACTTCATCGCTGATGTTTCTTTTTTCCCATTGCGTGGTGCCGCTGGGCCAGGTGCCATCTATACTAATGGCACTTACCGGCAGTTCATCGCCATGGCCGGCCAGCATGGGGGCTATCACATTTTGCACAAAGCTGGGGGCACCTGGTGCCACCGCTTGCAGCGCTTTGTCGGCTGCGGTAGCAGTAGCAGGAATAGCTACTGCATGCAGGTGATCCAGTGTGGCGTCCACTGCCTTAAAGTTCTTTTCTACCACTGCCTTGCCTTTTTTGGCATAGGTTTTTTCAATGGCGTACTTGATCTGCTCGATTGCTTCTGCTTTGGGCAATACATCGGCCAGTGCAAAAAAGCAGGTTTGCATGATGGTATTGATACGAGTGCCCATGCCATTGTCGCGGGCTACCGTGCTGGCATCTATCACGTATAGTTGCAACTGCTTTTCTATCAGCTGGCGCTGCACATTGCCGGGCAGATGTGCCCACACCTCGTCTTTGCCATACGGGCTGTTCAGCAAGAAGATGCCGCCTTTTTTCAACTGTGCCAGCATTTCTACTTTTTCCAAAAAATTGAATTGGTGGCAGGCTACAAAGTCAGCTTCGCCAATGAGATAGGGCGCCCTGATAGGATGCTTGCCAAAGCGCAAATGGCTGACGGTGCGGGCACCACTTTTCTTGCTATCGTATACAAAGTAGCCCTGGCCATACATGTCGGTGTTTTCACCAATGATCTTGATGCTGTTTTTATTGGCGCCCACTGTGCCATCGGCACCCAGGCCAAAAAACAGGGCCTGCCGCCATTCGCTTTCATTCAGCGTAAAGCTGGCATCGTAGTCCAGGCTCAGGTGTGTTACATCGTCTTTGATGCCCACTGTGAAATGATGCCTCGGTTGTGGCTTGGCCATTTCATCATACACGGCTTTCACCATGGCCGGTGTAAACTCTTTGCTGCTAAGGCCATAGCGGCCGGCTATCACTTTGGGTAATTGCGCCAGTTGGCCTTGCTGCAAGGCAGTCACCAGGCTGCTCATCACATCTTGCAGCAGGGGTTCGCCGGCAGCGCCGGGTTCTTTGGTGCGGTCCAGTACCGCCAGTGTTTTTACGGTGGCGGGCAGCGCTTTCAAAAAAAGGTCGATAGCAAAAGGACGGAACAGCCGGATCTGCAGTACGCCCGTTTTGGCGCCG
>JALOMC010000117.1 GCA_025455665.1 Chitinophagaceae bacterium
CAGCTGGCGGTACAGGGGCACTTCGTACCGCCTGAAGCGTTCGTCAAAGGCCAGTACGCCCTTGCCCCAGGTGCTCAGCCAGTAGTGGTGGTTGTTCAGCTGCGCAATGTCGGTCACCTGTATTTCGCCGGGTCGGTCGCTCAAAAACAGGTTCACCACATCGCCCTGCATATCGGTGCTGTAGTACAGCCCCTGGTCGGTGGCTACCCATAGCATGCCGCTGCGGTCTTCGTACAGCTGGTGCACGGTTTCGTAGCGAATGCCAAAATTGTCGACATATTGGCTGCGGTACAGCCTAAAGCTGCCGCCACTGGGCTGGTGAAACAGGTTGGCATCGCCATAAATCCACAAGCTGCCATCGGCCGTCTGGAAGCACTCATCCATTTCGTGGTACGAGCGGCGCTGCCGGTCTATAAAAAATTCGGTCACGCCATGGCGGGCCAGCAGGCTATCGGCCAGCAGGGGCAGGCGCTGCGGATTGTAGCGGCGGTGCCATAGTTGGCGGCTGGCTTCGTCGTACACGCACAGGCCGCTATCGGTGGTCAGCCAGTAGCGGCGCTGCCGGGCATCGTACAGGGCGTGGCGCTGGTGCTGCCAGCCCGGGGGCAGCTGGTTCAGCGGCGTTTGCTCGGTAAAGGCGCCCACCGCCGCATCGTAGCGCAGCACCTTGCCGTAGCGCAGCACGCTGATAAAGGTGCCGCCCTTGCCATCGGTCCACAGCCGAAACTCGCTGCGGGGTGGCAGCGGCCGGCTGGTGCGCAGTGGTATGCGGCGGTATTGCAGGCTTACGGGGTGAAAGAGGCCAAACTCGTGCCGGGTGTGGCTGGCCAGCCACAGGCGCCCGCTATCGGCGGCCAGTATTTGTTCAATGCCCACATCGGGCAGCGGATCGGCCTGGCTGACATTGGGGTGAAAACTAACGAACCGGCTGCCATCGAAGCGCTGCAAGCCGGCACTGGTACCCACCCACATAAAGCCGCGGGTATCCTGGCACAGGCTCAGCACCACATTGGTGCGCAGGCCCCGCCCATCGGCAGTAGTAAGGCGGTGAAAGGAGCGGCTGAAAAACTGGGCCGCCACAGGGCCGGCAGCCACCATGCCCGCCAGGGCCAGCAGTAAAAGGCGACGATGATTCATAGCAGCGGCATGCGTAAAAGTATCGATGCTGACCAGCAACAGCAAGCTGAGGGTGGCTGCTTATTTCAAAAAATCGAGCGGAACAATGGGGCGCTGGCTACTACCGGCAGCCCGGGTGCCATAAGGCTGGCGGGCTTTGGCGCCTGGCTGTTGGCTGCCCCAGGCCGATAGGCACAGCAGGCACAACAAAAGAAGTTTGGACATGGCTGTTAGTTTTCAGGCACAAAACAACGACCACATCGGCGCCCTGCCTATCGCATGAATGTGTGAAAAGCCCACCGTTGGGCCTGCTGTGAGCACCTTTCAGCCTGTTTTTGGCCCCCTTGCACCGCCCGGTTCAGGTTTTTATTGTCCCTTTGTAACCTACAAGGCCCGGCAGCCGTATATCCTAAGCACGGGCGCCCGCCGCCACCTACCACCACTGCTATGACCGAAAGAGAGTACAACGAATGTGTGAAACAGTACGCCGACAATGTGTACCGTTTTATTGTGAAAAACCTGCGACATACCGAAGATGCCGAGGATGTGGTGCAAAGTGCGTTTGAAAAGCTGTGGGCCAACCGCGAAAATGTAGACCCCGCCAAGGCCAAAAGCTACCTCTTCACCATTGCGTACAACCAGATGATAGACCACCTGCGCAAGGTGAAGCGGATGAGCTACAAAGAAGAGATACCCGAAACAGCGCTGGGCACGGGCGACCAACCCAAGCTGTACCTGAAAAAAGCACTGGAAAACGCCCTGGCCACGCTGAATGAAACCCAGCGCAGCCTGGTGATGCTGAAAGACTACGAAGGCTATAGCTACGAAGAGATAGGCAAGATTATGGACCTGAACGAAAGCCAGGTGAAGGTATACCTGCACCGGGCCCGGGTACAGCTGCGCAACTACCTGGTGAGAATAGAGAATGTGGTGTAAGAAAACAGGAATGCCATGAAACTGAGAAACGCTGATCACAACATGAACATCAACAGAGATAACTACGAAGCTTTCTTTCTGCTGTATACCGACGGCGAACTGTCGGCTGCAGAACAGGAGGCCGTAGACGCTTTTTGCCAGCTGCACCCCGACCTGGCCGAAGAGCTGCAACTGCTGATGGATACCCGCCTGCAGCCCGAAGAGGGCCTGCACTTTGGCCCCCTGGCCGGCCTGCTGAAGCCCGAGCTGTGGGATGCCGACCAACTGACCCCCGAACAAACACAACTACTACAGCAGCTGGACGATGAAGCTGCCCCCGCCGGACTGGAAGCCGACGCCCGACTGCGCAGTGAGTGGCAGCTGCTGCAAGCAAGTCGCTTGCCGGCTGATGCTGCCGCCCCCATGCCGCACAAGCACCGCCTGATAAAGCCCCTGGCCTGGGATGCCGCTGCGCTGACGCCCGCCCAACAGCAACTGCTGACCGCCCTGGAAGGTGAAACACCCCTGCCTGCCGGCCTGCTGGCCGATGCCGAGCTGCAAGCCGACTGGCAGCTGCTGCAAGCTACCCGCCTGCCGGCCGATGAGCAGCTGACCATGCCCCACAAAGACCGCCTGTACCGCCGCCAAGCCACCGACAAGGCGCCCGTGATAAGGCTGGGCTGGATGCGCTGGGCCGCGGCTGCGGCCATAGTGCTGGGCCTGGGCTGGGGTGCCATGCGCCTGCTACCCGGTGCCAATGTGCAGCAGGATACTGCCCCACAGGTAGCCGCGGCACAGCCGGCCGGTACCAATGCCACGGATGCCGCTGGCAGGCGGCCTGCTGCTACACAGCCAGCCCCCCGCCAGCCCCAGCCTGCTGTGCGCCCCGGGCCCGCCACCCTGGCCACCGCCACCCACACTACTCCTACCCGCCAGCCTGCCCCCAATGCCACAGCGGCTGCACAAACACTGGTGGCTGCCACTGCAGCTACCGGCTTGCCCACTGCACCGCAGCCGGCCGACGATGCCACAGTGGAAGAAGAGCGGAGGCGCCTGATAGCAGCTAACCGGCTGGCCCCCGAAGAAGAACGCCACCTGCAAAACAATGCCAATACCCGCCCGCCGCAGCCTGCCCGTATACCGGCGGCCGACAAAACGCCCGAGCCGGCCATACTGGCTGCTGCCAACCCTGCCGAGCAGGGCGCCATGAAAGCGCAGTACGCCGTACAGCAGCAAGAGGTAGCCGAAGACGAAGGCTTCATCAATATCGGCGGCGCTAAAATCAACAAGCAAAAACTACGGGGAGTATTCAGGGCAGTGGGCCGCAAAGTGAGCCGCACTTTTGACAAAAGCGATGTGGCCGCCGCCGATAATACGTCCGGCCGCTTGCGTTGATTATTTTTTTCGCAACGCTTGTAACCTTCTGGCTATCAGTCCGTTTAGCCTGTACAACACTTACACAAACTACAATTTTCAAGAACGATGAAACAGCTTTTACTCAGTGCGGCCCTCAGCACAGCCGCCATGGTCAGCTTTGGCCAAACAGACAGCACACCAACCGCCGGCAAAGTAGATACCATCCGCATTGGCAACATGGTGATCATTAAAAAGCAAGGCGAAAACGGCACCACCTACGAATCGAAATCGGGCACCAGCCGCTGGTACACCGGCCCCCGCAAGCCCCGCCGGGTAGAAACCAGCTGGATGAACCTCGACCTTGGTTTCTCCAATTTTCAGGACAATACCGACTACAGCAGCACCGCTGCCCGTGCGTATGCCCGGCCCCAGCAAGGCGGCACCGTGTTTACCAGCGGCGATTTTAACCTGCGCCCTGCCAAATCGGTCAATGTCAATATCTGGATCTTCCGCCAGCGCCTGGGCCTCACCCGCGACCGCGTACTGCGCCTAACCTATGGCCTGATGCTGGAGCTGAACAACTACCGCTTTGATACCGACCTGCGCACCACCTACGTAAAAGGCAATGACCCGCACGTGACCCGCAGTGCCGACAACTTTCGCAAAAACAAACTAGCCCTCGACTACGTAACCGTGCCCCTGATGCTGGGCTTTGATACCCGCCCCGGCCGCAGCGGTGGCTTTAGCCTGAGTGGTGGCGTAAGCATTGGGTACCTGTACAGCAGCCGCAACAAGCAGATTGGCCCCGATGGCAAGCAAAAAATCAAAGGCAATTTTGACCTGGAGCCCTGGAAGCTGAGCTACGTAGCCGAAGTAGGCCTGGGCCCTGTGATGCTGTATGGCAGCTATGCCCCCAACAGTATGTACCAGCTGGGCCTCGATCATCGGCCCTACAACGTAGGCATTCGCTTTGGCGACTGGGATAAGTGGTAACCACAACAACGACATCAATCGACCAAAAAGGGCATTGCACAAAGCGATGCCCTTTTTGTTTTTGGGGGCCGTCGGCAGCACCGCCCTGCTCAGCTGCTTATCCGGCTACTACGGGCTACGCTATCGCTTCGGCCTCTACTGCGTCGAGGCTACCCCTGCGTATCCGGCGGCCAGTGGCCTGCTGTGCAGTACTCAGCTACCTGCTACAGGCGAATTGCTGCCACCTGCACTGCCGATGAACGGAGCGTCGCCCATGTCGTTGCCATGGAATACAGCTGCTGGTCACAAAAAAGATAGCGTTTTAAATTGCCCTCAGCTTACAAACCGATAGCCCACGCCTTTGATGGTGAGGATTTCCAATGAAGGATCTTCCCGCAGGTAGCTGCGTAGTTTGGTGATGTACACATCGAGGTTGCGGCTGTTGAAAAAGCTATCGTTGCCCCACAGGGCCATCAGGATATCGCGGCGATCGATGACCTGGTTGCGGTGGCGGTACAAAAACAGCAGCAGCTCGCTTTCGCGGTAGCTGAGCTTGCGGTCTTCGGCGCCGCCGCTCAGCACCTGCCGGGGCAGGTTGTAGGTCAGTTTGCCCAGCTTTATCTGGTCGGCATCGTTGCGCTGCGGTGCATCGGCCCCTGTTAGTTGCAGCAGGTTGTTGATGCGTACAATCAGCTCTTCCATGCTGAAGGGTTTGCGCAGGTAGTCGTTGCCACCTTCGGTAAAGCCTTTCAGCACATCTTCTGTTTGGGTTTTGGCCGTGAGAAAAAGAATGGGCACCTGCTTGTCAAGGGCCCGTATCTCACGGGCTATTTCAAAGCCATCTTTATTGGGCAGCATCACATCCAGCACGCAAATGGCGGGCTGCAGCTGCTGAAATACTGATAGTACCCGGGCACCGTCCTGCTCCATGGTCACAGAAAAGCCGCGGCTTTCGAGGCTTTCTTTTACAATTTTGCCTAGAAACACTTCGTCTTCTACATACAGTATGCTGGCCATGGCGGGTGCTTATGGTGTAGTCAAATGGGTCGGTCATGATGGCTCAGGCCGATACGGGTAAAGTTACCACAAAGCGGCTGCCACTACCATCGGGGCCGGGCTCGGCTACAATGCTACCACGGTGCTTTTGCAGCACCGCGGCCACATAGCTCAGGCCCAGGCCGTAGCCTTTTATGTTGTGGGTATTGCCATGCGGTACCCGGAAGAATTTTTCGAATACCCGCTGCCGGTAGGCGGGCGGGATGCCCATGCCGCGGTCGGCCACGCTCAGCACGGCCTGCCCATCGTGCTGCTGCAGCTGCAGCTGAATGTGGGGCTGCTGGCCACCGTATTTGATGGCATTGTCCAGCAGGTTGTACAGCACACTTAGCAGGTGCAGCCTATCGCCCCGCACCAGCACGGGCTGTGCTGGCAGCAGCTGTTCAAAGTGGGCGCCGGCTTTTTCCAGCTGCAGGCGCATCGATTTGCTTACTTCTTCAGCCAGTTCCCGCAGGTCTACTGTTTCCAGCCGTAGCTCCATGCGGTCTTGCTCAAACATTTGTAGCCGCAGCACTTTGTCTACCAGCAGGCCCAGCCGCTGCAGTTCGTTGGCCGAAATATCGAGGTATTCGGCGGTACGGGCCGGATCGTTGATCGCATTGAAATTGCGCAGGGCCTCGATGGCAACACCCACGGTGGCAATGGGTGTTTTCAGCTCGTGGGTCACATTGCTGATGAATTCATTTTTCTGTTCGGCCAGGTGGTGCTGCTGCTGCAAGTTTTTGTACAAAAACAAAAAGGCAGTAGCCGTAACACCCAGCATCAGCAGGGCAAACAGCAGTTGGCCCGCCATGCGCCTGCCAATAAACCAAAACGGATGGTGAAACTCGGCCAGCGCCATATCAATGCCGGTGGTGCCGGCGCCACGGCGGGCAAAACGCGGACCGAACAGTTCGTGCACTTTGGCCACCGAATCCATTTTGCTGCCGGCTATGCGGTGCAGTTGGTAGGCCAGCGGCAATTGGGCATCGGCCAGGGCTTTGGCAAAAGAGGTATCCAGCTGCTGCATGTCGCGTTTGGCACCAAACAGGGGCGCCACCGCTATCAGCGATCGGGTGCTGGCCTTTTCATTGGCACTACGGTCGGCGTCCAAAATGCTCATGCGGGCCGGGGCCATCCGGCTGCCTTTGGGGCTATCGGCATCCAGTGGCACGCCCATTCGTATTTCCAGGCGCATGCCAGCGCCTTCGCCTTGTTTGTTTCCCACCATCATCTGACCGTTGCCGGGCACTACCCGTACGGTATCGCCACGCAGCGCTATGGTGCTGTTGGTATCGTTCAGTACTATGTGCTGCATTTGCTGGCGCAGGGCCGTTTCTCGCAGCAGTATGTTCACTTCGCGGCGCAGGGCGCCAAATTCGTCGCGGTAGGTGCTGCGCAGCCAGTAGCCCTGAAAAAGAACCAGTAGCACCAGGCTGAGCACCATCAGCCAGGCGGCGAGTTTTATTTTTCGGTGGTTGGTCAAAGTGTAGCGTTGTTTCGTGGTTGGCAGCCAAATGTACCAAGCGCATCAAGGGCCACTCATCAACTATTAACCTTAATTAACCACTTTGCTATAGCCCTTAACGGGTGGGGCCACCACTGCCGTGTAGCTTTGTGGCTGCTGCTATCAAGCTGCAGCTGAAAGTTTTCCAATGTTATTCTACATCATCAATACAATGCACAAGCACATGACCAAGATGCTGATGCCAGCCCTGCTGCTGGCCCTTACTACCACCAGCGCCAGCGCACAACTGTCGGAAGGCAAAGTGGTATACGAACGCAAGATCAACATGCACAAGCGCCTGCCACCCGAAGCCGAGCAGATGAAAGCCATGATCCCCGAGTTTCAGACCAGTAAGGTGGAGCTGCAGTTCAATGCGTCGCAATCTATTTTTCGCAACCTGCCCGAAGATGAGAACCAGCTGCCCGAGGCCGGCGATGGCGGTGGGCGCCGCTTTATGTTTCGCATGGGTGGTGGTGCCAATGATGAAACTTTTCGCGACTACGACAAAGAACTGATTGTAGAAAGCCGCGAACTGGGCCCCAAGAAATACCTGATAGATGATACGCTGCGCAAGCTGAAGTGGAAAATGGAAGAAGATACCATGACCATCAACGGATTTTTGTGCTACAAGGCTACCACCAGCATCAGCATGTTTGGCATGGGCGGCGGTATGCGCATGGGCGGCGGCGGTGCCAATGCCGATTCGGCAGCTACTACGCAGGCCCGGCGGTTCAATATTCCGGCTGAGCAAAAGGTAGAAGCCTGGTTTACGCAGGACATAGCCAGCAGTGCGGGCCCCGATCAGTATTTTGGTTTGCCCGGCCTGATACTGA
>JALOMC010000118.1 GCA_025455665.1 Chitinophagaceae bacterium
TGTATTGAATTGCTTAGAGTGCAACTTGCGAGGCAATACTATTCTAGTGCGAAAAGTAGTCTGTTAGAATTGAAAGCGTTCTTTTTTTGTTTGATAGTCGATTTTGCTGTTTCCATGGCAGTAAAGGGTTTGTGGCCGCGTGTTTAAATTGTGCTGATCATTCAGTGTTGCCTCTTTTTTTCAGCGAAAAGGTTTTGGCATCTTCGTAAGCCTTTATAAGTGTATTCCATTTTTTCTGAAAATTAGTGGGAGGTTTGCACCTGCAGGCCTTTGTGGTGCAGCATTAATGTACCGTCGCTAAATGCAACATTGACCGCATCATTGTGATGGAACCTTAATAGTTCTCGGCTGATTGTCGGTATGCTGAAAATAGGTCTGGTGTTGAGAGGTATTTCTACTGCAGAGGGCAAATGCTTCTACAGTTGGGGCCTTTGCCATATCCGTGGTTGTGCGTGGGTCGCATACTTACTGGCCTGCATTGCGGCTTGCGAAGGCAACCATTTGCCGCCAATCAGGGTGCAGCATCGGCGGGCTTTGCCCGGCTGCTGATGAGCCCCAGCATCATGGCAAGGGCCGTGAGGATGATGACCTGAATGATCAGCGATTTGTTGACAATGGCGATGGTGCGGGCCGGCTCGATAGACAAAAACAACAGGATGGTGATCAGGCCCCGCGGCGCTACCAACAGCAAGGGCTGCAGCGGAATGCGTTGCAGCTTCATTTGCAGCAGCCGGATGAGATAGATGACGGCCACAATGCCCAGTGCCCAGGCAAAGGTGCTGCTGTTTAGCTTTTTTACTTCTTGTTTCAGCTCCTCGGGCCTGAAATACTGCACCAGCCGGAATCTTTTCAGCTCATCAATGTTGCCAATGGCCAGTCCGAAAATGAGGATGAAAACAAGCCCCGGCAGGTGGTACACTTTCGACACGGCGTAGATGAGCACCACCAGCAGCACCATGGGTAAAAACTTGATGTGGTGATCAATTTTGCTGAGCAGGTACGACAGGCTGACGGTGCCCAGCAGCGATACCACCATGATGAGTATGAGCTGCAGCGCAAAATGGCCGAATGCGTAGGCATCAATCACTTCGTTCAGCGCTATAAAATTGAAGGCCAGCACGCCCAACGTAGATCACGTATTCTTTGCTGTAGGCCGATAGGTGCCGGACGCTGGGGATGGCAATGGCACTGCTGATCACACACAGCGGAATGGCATTGAGCAAACTGTCTTTGAAGCCATAGTGCCCTGCATAGCGAAAAGCCAATGCCAGCACCAATGCCAGCACCAGCAGGGGTACGGTGGCACCGAGCAACGATTTTCTGATGAGGCCCACCTTCGATCGGTTCAGTTCCAGTTCCAGCGAGCCTTCCAGTACAATCAAAATGAGGCCCACCGTGCCGAGGATGGGTAAAATGGGGTTGAAATCGGGCAGGGAAATTTGCAGCCACTCACTCAGTTGCCGCATGGCCCAGCCCAGCAGCAGCAGCAAAATGACGGAAGGTATTTTGGTTTTGGCAGCCGTCAGGTCGAACACATAGGCCAGTAGCAACAGCAGGCAAAGTGTGATGATGATAGCGCTGGTCATGGGCGTAAACCTACTTGTTTTTGGGCGGTGTGCAGCTGCGGCCGAGGGGCCGGGTGTGGTTTATTTTTGAAATGCGGGTGCCCGCTGCTGTCATGGGTGTTTCCATGTTTTTAAAAGGCAATATTTCATGGACCGTGGGCACTGTTTCATGCTTTAAAATGCATGAACGCACTGTGGCCAACTATTTATATTAGCTGCGCCAAAAATTCTGATTATCAATGAGAAAAAAGCTGTTCGGCCTTTGGTCTTTGTTGTTGCCGCTGGTATTGGCCGCCCAAAACGTAGGCATCGGCACCACCACACCCGCCGCCGGCCTGCACCTGCGTGGCAATACGACAGAGCGACTGCGCCTGGAAAATGCTGCCACGCTGGCACTGAATGTGCGGAATGACATTGTGTTTCGCACCGGCAGCTTTTTCACCGGACAAATTCGCAGCGTTGGCACTGGTAGCAATGCGGCCAGGTTTGGCTTTTATACCGGTGCACAGGCCAATGCCGACGACATGAGCGAACGGCTGACCATTGCCGATAATGGCAACATCGGTATTGGTACCGTTACGCCACAGCATCCGCTTACATTCAACAGTGTACTGGGCGATAAAATCTCGTTTTGGGGCGGCACCGGCAGTGCTACCGTGGGCCACTATGGCATCGGCATCGCCAACAGTGCGCTCCAAATTTTTACTGCCAACCAAATAGACGACGTGGTATTCGGCTACGGCCGCAGTACGGCCCTGGCAGAAACGATGCGCATCAGAGGCAATGGCAATGTGGGTATTGGTACGGGCGCCACCATGCCCACTGCCCGCCTGCATGTGAATGGTACGGTGCGCATAGCCGATGGTACCGAAGGGACCAATAAAGTGCTGATCAGCAATTTCAACGGCACGGCTTCCTGGGCGGCCACGGAGTACTTCCGGGTATCGCTGGGTGTACAGGCCAACAATGAGGCGGGCATCAGGGTACTCAGTCCCGCATTTCTGAACAACTTCGATACGTACTCGGTTGGTTCCAGCATCGATTTCACAAACCGGGAAGTGGTGATTTCCCCGAACGGTATGTATCAGCTGAACCTGCGGGTAATGTCCCGTCGGCCGCCGGCGGCGGCCGTTGGCAGTGTGTACGCCAGCATCGAGCGGCTCGATAGAGGCGTATGGAAAGACGTTTGTTTTGGCTATGAAATGCAAAACAGGGGTCAGATAGGCACCGATGCCATTTTCAATATGAGCACGTTGCTTTTTTTGAACGGAAATGAGCGGCTGCGGGTACGGGTGCAGGTACCGGCCAACGGCATCATCGTGGGCAATGATGTGGATGCATCCGGCGTGTTTTTGGCCGAGTTTTCGGGGCTTCGCGTCCGGTAAGTGCACAGCCAAATCTATCAGTTGTTGGGTGTTAGTTGTTCGGTGTTCGGGGTAGGTGGCAGATGGCAGATGACAGATGGCAGTCCGCAATTTGCAGTTTGCAGTTTGCAAGGTGTAACGTTTCCTTCTCAACCTCAACCTCAACCTCAACCTCGACCTACTGTCTCCCGACTCCGGTCTCCCGACTCTCGACTCTGGCAGATGACAGTTGGCAGTCCGCAATTTGCAGTTTGCAAGGTGTTGCGTTGCCTTCTCAACCTCGACCTCAACCTCGACCTCAACCTCGACCTCAACCTCGACCTCAACCTCGACCTCAACCTCGACCTCAACCTCAACCTACTGTCTCCGGACTCCGGTCTCCCGACTCTCGACTCTGGCAGATGACAGTTGGCAGTCCGCAATTTGCAGTTTGCAAGGTGTAACGTTTCCTTCTCAACCTCAACCTCAACCTCAACCTCGACCTCAACCTCGACCTCAACCTCAACCTCAACCTCGATCTCGACCTACTGTCTCCCGACTCCGGACTCCCGACTTTCCGACTTCCCGTCTCCGGACTTCCCGTCTCCGCCTGATGCGATTCCTCCTGCCGTTGGGATGAGACGGAGCAGAAGGACCGCCGGACCTCATCTCTTCTACCTGCTGAGAGCGGCGGGGGTGAGGGTAAAAACTATTAGGTTTGCCGCTATGCTGGCAAAAACGATTGATACAGGTCCATCGGCACTGCTGCCCTACGAGGCCAGTAGCCGCAAGCTGCTGCTGGAGTGGGGGCCCCGGCACCTGCATGCCGTGCTGTGGAACCTGCAAACCGGCAGCCCTGAAGCCACTGAAAGCTTCAGCGGAGCACTGGCTGATGAAGATGCCTGGGAAACGGCCCTGGGCCAAAGCCGGCTGCTGCAGTTGCGGCAGGTGCCTGTCACCCTGCTGTGTGCCGGCGCCCGATTGCTGCCGGTACCCATGGAGCACTACCAGCCGGCAGCCAGCCACCTGCACTTGCAGCAGCTGCATGGGTATGCTGCCTGGCAGGCCCAGCGGGCCGATATGCTGCCCGATGTGCACCTGGCGCTGGCCTGGCAAATGCCCGATACCATGCTGCACCTGCTGACCGGACATTTTGAACAACTGACGCAGCGGCACCTGCTGGGTGCCTTGCTGGCGCATCCGCTGCACGAGCCCGATACCACCGGCCACCTCGTATTTACCCCGCAGCACCTGCTGTGCCTGCTGCACCACCAGGGCCGGCTGCAATATGCGGGTGCCTTGCCGGTGCTGCAGCCCGATGATTTGGCCTACCGGCTGCTTCAGCTGTTGCAGGCCTACCACATCAGCCCCGAAGCTACCAGCTGGCGCATGGCCGGCGTGTTGCAAACCGATTCGGCCCTGTGGCAGGGCCTGGCCCGCTTTCTGGAAGGGCTGGAACCATGGCCCGTGGCCGATACGGCATGGGCAGGGCAGCAGCCGGCGCACTATTTTGCTCACCTTTTCCAACTAATGTCATGAGAATCATAGGCGGACAGTGGGGCGGCCGGCGTATTCATCCGCCCACGCACATGCCCCACACCCGACCCACTACCGATATTGCCAAAGAAGGGCTCTTCAACATGTTGCAAAACATGATCGACTTCGAAGGCATTCGCAGCCTCGACCTGTTTGGGGGCACCGGCGCCATTACCTACGAGCTGCTGAGCCGCGGAGCGGCTGCTTGTACGCTGGTCGAGAAAGACCCGGCTATGTTCCGGTTCATTACCGACAATTTGAAAACGCTGCAGGCCCCGCCCGTGAATGCGCTGCGCATGGAGGTGTTTAAATTTTTGGAAACAGCCAGCGGCGAATACGATTTCATTTTTGCCGGCCCGCCATATGCACTCACTACCATCGACGAGCTGCCACGGCTGGTGGTAGTAGAAAAAAAGCTGATAGCCCCCGACGGATGGTTTGTGCTGGAGCACACGCCCCGCAACAATTATGAGCAGGCACCCGGCTTTGTGCGCATGCGCAACTACGGCACCACCGTGTTTTCGTTTTTCCAACGCCTGCCCGATTAGCTTTGCAGCCTTGAGCTTTTCCAAACAAATATTGCGAGCCGAGTACAAAGCGCTGCGAAGCCAGCTGAGCCTGCCACAGCAGCACCAGTACCTGCAGCACATGATGGCGCAGCTGGATATGCTGCAGTGGCCCGATGTGCGGCTGGCCATGAGCTACCGGGCCGATGAAAGCCGCCACGAAGTGCCGGTGCACTACCTGGAGGAAGCGCTGACGGCATGGCTACCGCAGGTGCGCTGGTGCTATCCGGTGACGCAAGCGGCCGATAATAGCATGCAGGCCATGCTGGTAAACGATGATACCGAATGGGCTGCTTCAAAGTTTGGCATACCGGAGCCCGTACACGGACAAGTGGTAGCGCCAGCCAGCCTGCAGCTGATACTGGTGCCGCTGCTTTGTTTTGATGAAAAGGGTTATCGGGTTGGCTATGGCAAGGGCTTTTACGATCGCTTTCTCAAGCACTGTCATCCGCAGGTGGTTACGCTGGGCTTCAGCTGGTTCGAGCCGGTAAAGGCCATCGCCGATATCGATGCCAATGACGTACCTTTAAAATATTGTATCACGCCCCATCGCTTGTATGCCTTTTAATTTTTACCTGCTGCGTGGCCTCCGTTTGTTGTTGTTTCCGTTTTCATTGCTGATGGCCCTGGTAGTAATGCTGCGCAATAAGCTGTACGATAGGGGCTGGCTGAGCAGTGTGAGCTTCAACCTGCCCATGATATGCGTAGGCAACCTGAGCGTAGGTGGCACCGGCAAAAGCCCCATGACTGAAATGCTGGTGGAGTGGCTGCTGCCGCATGCTGAAGTGGCCACGCTGAGCCGTGGCTACAAGCGCAAAACAAAAGGCTACCTGCTGGCCGATGAGCAAAGCACCGCCCTGGAAATAGGCGATGAGCCCATGCAGTTTCACCTCAAGTATCCGCAGCTGGCAGTGGCTGTAGGTGAGGAGCGGATAGTAGCGGTGCCACAACTGCTGCAGGATCGGCCCCAAACCGAGGTCATCATTCTGGACGATGCATTTCAGCACCGGGCTATTGTGGCGGGTCTCAATATTGTGCTCACCGAGTACAGCAATCCTTACTGGTACGATTGGTTTTTGCCCACCGGCGATCTGCGTGACCAGCGGGCCAGTGCCCGGCGGGCGCACATCATGGTGGTGACCAAATGTCCGGCTACACTTAGTGAGGCCGAACGCGATAAAATGCTGCGCCGCATACAGCCGGCCCCGCAGCAGCAGGTATATTTTACCACCCTGCAGTATGGCCAGCCCTACCACCTGCGCAGCCGGCAGCCGGTGCAGCTGCAGCCGCAGCAAGAGGTGCTGCTGGTATGCGGCATAGCCAACCCCGCCCCGCTGAAGCAGCACGTAGAGGAGCGCACCGCTGCCTACTACCAGCTTAGCTTTGGGGACCACCATGTGTTTACCATAGATGACTTGCGGCAAATACGCCAACGTTTTGAAGCGCTGGATGCCGATGATAAAATAATCCTCACCACCGAAAAGGACGCCGTACGGCTGGTGAAATTTGGCAAAGAACTGGACCAGCTACCCTTGTATGTACAGCCCGTGAAGCACGAAGTATTGTTTGGGCAGGAGGCGGCTTTCAAACAGGCTGTGTTGCAGTTCGTAAAAAACTTTCATGATGCCGAAAAAGCAAAAGATCAATAAAACGCCCCGCCGCAGCGAAGCCGTCGGGGTGCTGGACATTACCCGCTCGGGGCTGGGCTTTGTAAACACCGGTGCCGGCGATAGCGATGTGCTGGTGCGCCCCAACGATTTTAACCGGGCTTTTCATGGCGACAAAGTGCGGGTGCAGGTCACCCGCGATGGCATGGGAGGCCGCAAACGCGAAGGCCGGGTGGTAGAAGTGCTGCAGCGCAAAACCGTACAGTTTATGGGCACGGTGCGCCAGCATGCCGGGCGCTGGTTCTTTTTGCCCGATAGCGAACGGCCCATGCCACATTTTGTGCTGGAAGAAGCGCCTGCTGTGCCAATAGATGAAGAGGGTAAAGTGATTGTAAAAATGGTGCGCTGGGACCGCGATGACCGCCGCCCTATTGCTGAAATAGTAGAAGTGGTGGCGATGCACGACCTGCACAGCCTGGCCATGAAAGACATTTTGATGGAGAGCGGCTTTCCCTTGCAGTTCAGCGATGATGCGATGGAAGAAGCAGCCCGCCTGAGCGATCATATCAGTGCGGCGGAAGCCAGGAAGCGCCGCGATTTCCGCGAAGTGCTCACCTTTACCATCGACCCCGTAGATGCCCGCGACTTTGACGATGCGCTGAGTATCAAACCGCTGGCCAAGGGCTTGTACGAGGTGGGAGTGCACATAGCCGATGTGAGCCATTTTGTAGAAGAAGGATCGATATTGGACGAGGAAGCGTATGAGCGGGCTACCAGCGTGTACCTGCCCGACCGTGTAAACCCCATGCTGCCCGAACGCATCAGCAATGAGCTGTGCTCGCTGCGGCCGCACGAAGACAAGTTCACTTTTTCGGCGGTGTTTGTAATGAGCGGCAAGGGTGAAGTAAAAGAACATTGGATTGGCCGAACACTCATCCACAGCAATCATCGGTTTACCTACGAAGAGGTGCAGGACATCATTGAAACCGGCGAGGGCCCGTACGCCGAAGAAGTATTGCTGCTGAACAAGATGGCCCGCAAGCTGCGCAAAGATCGTTTCGACAAAGGCGCCATCAACTTCAGTTCGCAGGAAGTACGCTTCAAGCTGGATGAAAGCGGCAAGCCCGTTGGCATAGTGGTGAAGGAGAGCAAAGAGAGCCACCAGCTGATTGAAGAATTTATGCTGCTGGCCAACCGCACCGTGGCCGAGTTTGTAGCCTCGGTAAAAGTGTACGATAAACCGCTGCCATTTCCTTACCGGGTGCACGATCAGCCCGATGAAGAAAAGCTGCTGCCCTTTATTGCCTTTGCCCGCAAGTTTGGCTACACGTTCGACACCACCCAGCCCGATGCCATTGCCGCTTCGTTCAATGCCATGCTGAAGGCAGCGCAGGGTACCCCACAGCAGCATGTGCTGGAGCAGTTGGGTATCCGCACCATGGCCAAAGCCATTTACACCAAAGACAATATTGGCCACTACGGCCTCGGCTTCGAGCATTACTGCCATTTTACCTCGCCCATACGGCGCTACCCCGATGTAATGGTGCACCGCCTGCTGCAGCAAGTGCTGGATGATAAAATGGTAGTAGACAAGAAAATGGAAGCCCGCTGCAAACATTGTAGCGAACGGGAGAGGGCTGCTATGGAAGCCGAACGGGCCGCCAACAAGTACAAGCAGGTAGAGTTTATGATGGACTACCTGGGCGAAGAATTTGATGCCGTGATCAG
>JALOMC010000119.1 GCA_025455665.1 Chitinophagaceae bacterium
ATGTGGTGCCACCTGGGTAATCACCAGGGTAGGCGTTTGGTACACCACCTGACCGTTAGTAGCAAGTCTCGCAGGGCGACAGCCAGCCAAGGCAAGCAGCATCATTAAACCGGCAACAAGAATTGGGCGCATAGGTAGTGGGCCAGATAAAATGAGGGGGCACAGAGCGGCTGCAGTAGTAGCCACTATTTCAAATCTTCAAACTGAATGTACTCGCCTTCAATGTCGTATTTGCCTTTGGCGCCCTGCTTCTGGCTTTGCTGCCCGGCCGGGGCAGCCTGCTGCTGGCCCTGGTAGGCCTGGCGCTGCGCCTCTTCCATTTGCTGGCGCCAATTGCAAAGATAGCCGCCGTGCCAACCATTCAGCGTTAAAAAAGGGCCGACCAACTGTGCCGGCTATAAAGTGTTAATGTGTCATCTTTTTATAACACCGCGTTATGGCTGCTTTTTGCTCTTCCACGCACAGCCGATCTTCCCGCTGAAACAAGCGTTTTGCCTTTGCGCTGCCTGCTATTGCTATTGAGTGTAGTACTGATGGGTGCTACCGCCCGGGGCCAGTCGGTACTGGGTACCTGGCAGGGTATTTTATTTCACCGCGATTGTATGGGGGGCAGCCAGCAAATGTCGGTACGGCTGCACCTGGAAGACCGCAATGGTCAGGTGACGGGTGTGATAGGCTACTACCCCTCGTTTGCCGGGCAGGCAGGTCAGCAGCACCGGCCACTGTTTTCCTTTGCTATACGTGGCCAGCAAGAAGGCCGCAGCATCATGCTACGCTACATGGCCATGGACGAATTGCAGGGCAATCGATTTGCCATTGGCTACTATGTGCTGGGTAGCTACACGCTGGCGCTGGAGCATGTGCGCAGCGATGTGATGGAGCAATTGGTAGGCACCTACCGTGGTAGCAATGGCGGCCGCGGTGAGCTAAAGTTGAAACGCCAGCCAGCAGCGGATGCACCCGAAGAGTCGGACCAATCGGTATTTAGCCGCCTGCGCCAGCAGCAGCAACAGCGCAAGGCAATACAGCAGCGGCCCGGTAGCCAGCCACCTGCCGCTGCTGCGCCACCAGTGCCCGTGTGGCAAACCAACGATAGCCTGGCACGCCTGTACAATGCCGAACAACAAACTGAGCAACTGCGCCTAGGGCGAACCGACAGCTTGCATGCAGTAGTAGCCATACCCGATACGGCCGAATACACCGAGCTACAGCTGTATGATAATGCTGAAATAGATGGCGATACCATTAGCATATATGTAGACGACGTGCTGGTGCGCCACCGGGTGCCGCTGGGGGCAGCGCCGCTACAGTACAGGCTGTACAAGCCGGCAGAGGGCCGCACGGTGCAGGTGCGCATTGTGGCCGAAAACCTTGGTAGCATTCCGCCCAATACGGCGCTGCTGCAGGTAGCTACCCCTGCCGGCGTTCGGCGCCTGCTCATGCGGTCCGATCAGCGCACCAACGGGCTCATACAGTTTAACTGGACTCAATAGTTGCCTATGAAAAAAATGCTACTCGTCTCCTTGCTATTGCTGTCGCTGGCCGGCTCTTCGCAGTCGGTGGAGCAATTGCTGTCGGGCAAGCGAAACTGCGCAGAAATCGACCTGGTGGCGCTGGATATCATTCCCGGCTACTACCAGCGTGGTCAGCTCGACTCTATTGAGCTGATCCTTGATTTTGTAGCTTACAAATGTGTCGAGTCGGCCTCGCTGCGGCTCACCCGTTTTTTGTTGCTCATTCAGCAGCATCGCTTTAGCGATACGCTGCTTACCCCGCTCGATCTGCACTACATAAAAAAAGAAGGCCATGCACTTCGCAGGGGCCATTTGTACGATTTTAAGCAGATGTACTACACCCACCTGGCCGATGGCAGCAGCAGCAGTGGCAGCGGCCAGGATGTGATGTGGCGCCAAAGCATGATCGAGGATAACTATATCGCCATGCTGCGCCAATGGACAAATGAACTGCGCAACCGGTCGGACAATGACAAGCTGGAGTCGGCGGTCATCGCCCACATGACGCCTTTTGAAGATCGTACTGGTTTTGGCAGTGGCGGCCTTTGGAATATCAGTAGCCGCCGGCATGGCTACCTCACACTGCCACAGGTGTACAATCGCTACCACCGCGACTTTGTCATTTTGCGTAGCTGGCAGCTCACCCTGGCAGCCGGCAGCTGGCAGCCTTTTGGTGCATGGAGCAGTATCATGGGGCCACGTACGGCCCTGCAGTTTTCGCTGGGCAAGGTGCTGGGAAATAGCAAACACCGCATCGATTTCGGCGGCTACTTCCCGCTGGGCCGGTTGCAGCGTCCGTTTCTGGTACAGCGCCCCGATACCAGCTTTACCAGCAATAGTGGCTACTTCTCGTACGCCTGGCTCGACTATGTGCGTACGCTTTGGCGCCCCAACCGATTTTTTGAGTGGAACGCATCGCTGGGCATAGGCATAGCCGAAAAGGGCGTGTACAAACCACTGGCAGAAGACGAAACGGAAGAAGGCGAGCCCAACGAGCGGATCAACAATAAAATGGGCGACCCCTTTATATTGAAGCCAGCCTTGTTTTTGGGTACCGAGTTCAAGTGCTTTGTAGCCTCGGGTGTGGCGCTGAATGTGCAGGCCCGCTACATGCTGCACAACCTTGGCAGCATCGGTGGTACCTCTTTTCGCGGGTCGGCAGTGGGCGTATCTGCTGGTTTAAGTTTTCACTTTGGCGGCCACCCTGCCCGGCAGGCGGTCAGCCTGGCCAGCAATGGCAATTGGTAGTATTTGGTTTGTAAAGCTGCTTTACCCTACATTTGCAGCAGCATAATGAAACGACAGAAAGGGAACGGGCTCCGTTCCCTTTTGCTTTGCATAGGGCTATGGAAAAGAATGACCAGATAGTACGAATAGAGCAATTGCTGGCGGAGCTGCTGGAGCAGCACCCGGCTTTTTTTGCTGTGCAGGTAAAGCTGAAGCCGACGAACAATGTAAAGGTGTTTGTAGACGGCGACGAGGGCATCACCATCGAAGATTGCATTAAGCTGAACCGCCAGCTGTATGCCGCTATTGAAACCACCGGCATGTTTCCCGAAGGCGAATTTTCGCTGGAGGTGAGCAGCCCCGGTGTGGGCGAGCCCCTGCTGCTACAGCGCCAGTTTGCCAAAAATGTGGGCCGCCTGCTGGCTGTAAAAACGGTAGCGGGAGCCGAAATGACCGGCGTACTGAAAGCAGCCGATGCTGCGGGCATACAGCTGGAAATAGCGGCCGGCAAAGGCAAAAAGGCCACCGTGGCCCTTCACGAGCTTTCATTTTCTGAAATAAAACAAGCAAGCGTTCAAATTCAATTTTAATCACCAAGGCCTGCCGGGCGCAGGCGGTAAAACAGCTGTTTAAACAATGGCAAGTATTAACCTGATTGAGGCATTCCAGGAGTTCAAGGATGCAGAAAACATTGACCGCCCCACCCTGATGAAGGTGGTAGAAGATGTATTCAAAACATTGCTGCGCAAAAAGTATGGCGCCGATGACAACTTTGACGTAATTGTAAACGCAGAAAAAGGTGACCTGGAAATATTGCGCCACCGCATGATTGTACCCGATGGCGAAGTACAGGATCCACTGGCCGAAATAGGCTACACCGATGCCATAAAAATTGAGCCCGACTTTGAAGTAGGCGAAGAACTGTACGAAGAAATAGACCTGTACGATTTTGGCCGCCGGGCTATTTTGGCCGCCAAACAAACCCTGGCCAGCCGCATCAGCGATTTGAAAAAGAACCTGCTGATAAAAAAATACGCCGACCGGGTGGGCGAACTGATGACGGCCGAAGTGTACCAGGCCTGGAAAAAAGAAGCCCTGCTGCTGGATGAAGATGGCAACGAACTGGTGCTGCCCCGCAGCGAGCAAATTCCCCAGGATTTCATGAAGAAGGGCGAGCCGGTACGGGCCGTCATTCGCCGGGTAGACATGAAAAACAACACCCCGGTCATCATCCTGAGCCGCACAGCGCCCGAGTTTTTGGCGCAGCTGCTGGAAATAGAAGTACCTGAAATAGCCGACGGCCTCATCAACATTAAAAAAATAGTACGGGAGCCGGGCGAACGTGCCAAGGTAGCTGTAGAAAGCCTGGACGACCGCATTGACCCCGTGGGTGCCTGCGTGGGCATGAAGGGCAGCCGTATTCACGGCATTGTACGAGAGCTGAAAAACGAAAACATTGACGTGATCAACTGGACCAGCAACATCAACCTGCTGATTCAGCGTTCGCTTACGCCAGCCAAAATCTCCAGCATCCGCCTGGATATGGACAAGCGCCACGCCGATGTGTTTTTGCCAGCCGACCAGGTGAGCCTGGCCATTGGCAAAAAAGGGGTGAACATCAAACTGGCCTGCGAGCTGACCGGCCTGGATATAGATGTGTACCGCGATACCGAAGGCGAAGAAGTAGAATTCGACATCGATCTCGACGAATTCAGCGATGAGATTGATGAGTGGGTAATCGACGAATTCAAGCGCATTGGCTGCGATACAGCCCGCTCGGTGCTGAACCTGAGCCCTGAAGAATTGGAGCGCCGCACCGATTTGGAAAAGGAAACCATTGCCGATGTGCTGCGCATTTTGAAAGAAGAATTTGAACGAGAATAGTGAGTCCGGGTTACCCACCTTACTTTTGGCCTATAAAGAAGGTAAGGTGGGGCGCCCGTGGTCACCACACTTTTTGCAAAAAAAGCAGCCCCAGGCAGCAAGTAAAGAACCAGAATGTCAGATCAAAAATTACCAAGATTACTAGCAGCAGCTAAGGAATTCAATATCGGCCAGGATACCCTGGTGGAGTTTCTGGCGGGCAAAGGCTTCAGTCGCGACGACCTGAAGCCGACGGCCAAGCTTTTGCCCGAAATGTACACCGCCCTGCAAAAGGAGTTTCAGAGCGACAAGGTGGCCAAGGCCAAAAGCGACATGGTAGACCTGCCGAAAGGGAGCACTGCCGAACAACGCAAAAAGAAGGAAGAAGAAGAGGTTGTTTTCCGCAAGGAAGAGAAAAAAGCAGAACCGGCGCCGGCTGCCGCTGCCGCACCAGCCCCTGCCCCGGCCCCTGCCCCGGTGGTAGAAGTGGCCCCGCCGCCCCCGGCCCCCGAGCCTGCCCCGGCCCCCGTAGCAGAAGTGGCGCCGCCAGCTCCCGAGCCCGCCCCGGCACCGGCGGCAGCCCCCGCCCCCGTGGCCGATGAACCGGTGAAAATAGCCGCCCCCGAGCTGGAAGCTCCCAAGGTGTTGGGCACCATTGATCTGGCCGCTATTGACTCCAGCACCCGGCCTAAAAAGACCCTGAAGAAAAAAGAGGAGCCTGCGCCGGTAGCGCCCGCCGCGGCCCCAGCGCCCACGGCCCCTGCAGCGGCTGAACCCGCCCCTGCTACCCCCGCCGTAGCCGCAGAACACAAGGCCGAAGAAGCGCCGAAAGAAGAAGAGAAAGTGATTGAAAACATTCAGGCCGAACGCCTGAGTGGCCCCAAAATTTTGGGTAAAATAGAACTGCCTGTAGAGCGGGATACCCGGCCGAAGCCCGAGGATCCGAAGCGCAAGCGCAAGCGCATAATTGTAGGTGGACCTGCCAACGACCCCAACCGGAAGCCGGTAGACAACCGTGGCCCCCAACAGGGTGGCCGGGGTGGTGGCCAGCAGCAAGGGGGCGCCGGCGGCCGTCGCGATGATCGGCGTGTAGGCGCACCTTCCCGCAACACGGGTACTGGCCGCCGCGAAGACCGTGTCATCGATTCGAAAGAAATACAGCAGAAGCTGGCCGAAACACAGGCCCGCCTGAGTGGCGGTGGTGGCAACAAAGGCAGTAAAAACAGGGCCAAGCTGCGCCGCGAGAAGCGCCGCGAACTGGCCGAAATGCAGGAGGGCGAACACGACAGCAACGTAATCGAGGTAACAGAATTCATCAGCGCCAGCGAACTGGCCAGCCTGATGGATGTGACCCCGACCGAAGTGGTAGCCAAGTGCTTCAGCCTCGGCCTCATGGTGTCTATCAACCAGCGCCTCGATGCAGAAGTGATCGAACTGGTGGCCAACGAGTTTGGCTACGATGCCAAGTTTGTGGGCCTGGAAGACCACGACGAAGAGGAAGAAGAAGATACTGATGACGAAGAAGACCTGCGGTCACGGGCGCCTATTGTAACCATCATGGGCCACGTAGACCATGGTAAGACCTCATTGCTCGACTTTATCCGCAATGCCAATGTGGTATCGGGCGAAGCCGGTGGCATTACCCAGCACATTGGTGCCTATGAGGTAACCACCGCCAGCGGCAAAAAAATCACCTTCCTCGATACGCCGGGCCACGAAGCCTTTACGGCCATGCGTGCCCGTGGCGCCAAGGTGACCGATATCGCTGTGATTGTAATTGCGGCCGATGATGCAGTGATGCCCCAAACCAAGGAAGCCATCAGCCACGCACAGGCAGCTGGCGTACCCATGATTTTTGCCATCAACAAAATAGACAAGGACGGCGCCAACTCACAAAAAATATACGAGCAGCTGAGCCAGATGAACCTGCTGGTAGAAGAGTGGGGCGGTAAATACCAGAGCCAGGAGATCAGCGCCAAGAAGGGCCTGAACATCGACCTGCTGATGGAGAAAATACTGCTGGAAGCCGAGATTCTGGACCTGAAAGCCAACCCCGAACGCGAAGCCGGCGGTACCATTATAGAAGCGACGCTGGACAAAGGCCGCGGCTATGTAGCCACCGTGCTGGTACTGAATGGTACGCTGAAGCAAGGCGACATTGTAGTGAGTGGCCAATACTTTGGCCGCGTAAAAGCCATGTTTAACGAACGGAACCAGAAAGTAGATGCGGCCGGCCCTGCCTCGCCAGCGCTGCTGCTGGGCCTGAACGGTGCCCCGCAGGCGGGTGAAAAATTCAGGGTGTACGAAGACGAAAGCGAGGCCAAACAAGCCGCTTACAAGCGTGGACAGATTCTGCGTGAGCAAGGCATGCGGGCCCGCAAGCACATCACGCTGGATGAAATTGGCCGCCGCCTGGCATTGGGCAACTTTAAGGAGCTGAACGTGATCATCAAAGGTGACGTGGACGGCTCGGTAGAAGCCCTGAGCGATAGCCTGGAAAAGCTGAGCACCCAGGAAATAGTGGTGCGGGTAATACTGAAAGGCGTAGGGGCCGTGAGCGAAAACGACGTGACGCTGGCCAGTGCATCGGATGCCATCATCATTGGCTTCAATGTGCGCCCCAACCAACAGGCATCACGCCTGGCCGAAAACGAAGGCATCGAAATCAAGCAATACTCGGTTATCTACAACGCCATTAATGACGTAAAGGCAGCCATGGAAGGCCTGCTGGAACCCAAGGTGGAAGAGAAAGAAGTGGCCTCGGTGGAAATACGCGAAGTATTCAAATTCGACAAGGCAACCGTGGCTGGCTGCTACGTTACCTCGGGCAAAATCAAACGCGACGCCAAAATCCGCCTGTACCGCGATGGGGTGCTTATTTACCCCCGTACCGAAGGCGGCTTTGCCGAGCTGGGCAGCCTGAAGCGCTACAAAGACGACGT
>JALOMC010000120.1 GCA_025455665.1 Chitinophagaceae bacterium
AACACAAACACACACACTATGAAAACTTTGATCGCCTCCCTGATGGCCCTGAGCCTGAGCCTGGGCAACGTTTTTGCTAACGACAGCGTAAACACTACCAACCGTAAGCAAACCGAAACCGTGTCGAACGCCAGCAATGGCATTTCGCTGGAAGTGTACAATCAGCTGCTGGAAGAAAACAAACTGTTGCGTACCCGGGTAGCCCAATTGGCCGACAGCGCCGCTGAGCTGCAAAGCACGCTGGAGTACAACGAAGTGATGGGCCACATGCTAACAGGCCTGCGCAAGCAGCAAGCATCTGACAAGCAAGCCGAGATGGATGCACAGGTAGCTTACAATCAGCTGATGGGCAACATGCTGCTGAAGCTGAAGCAAGCTTCGGTGGTTCGCTAATGCCTACCGCAGGCATGCAATTGGACAAGAGGATGGGGCCCCCCATCCTTTTTGATTTGCAGGCCGGAAGCCTTTCAGAAAGTTGTTTTGCAACATCCATGCTAATGGCCACTGGTCAGGCCTAAAAGCCGCCAATCAAGGAAACAAAAGTGGCTGTAACCTGCAAGCATCTTTTGCGTCTGATATAGCAAACACACCCACACAGAAAAGCAACACACACTGCACACAAACCACACATCCTCAACACATTACATCACATCCACACTCAACCTCACCCCATGAAAAAGACACTCACACTCGCCGCCCTTTGCACACTTAGTGTAGCCTTTGTAGCTGCCCGCCCCACTGCCCTACCTGCCACACCCGCTCACTCCTCTGCTGCTGCCAGCCTGGCCACCCGCGTTTCTGCGGTGGCCAGGGACAACGCGGAACTCAGAAGCCTGGTAGCCACCCTGGAAAACGAAGTAGCTGAACTGCAAAGCGAACTGGCCTACAACCAGATGATGAGCAAAATGCTACAGCAACTGCGCCAGGAAGAAGCCGGGCAGCAAGCTGCTGAGCAAGCCGCCGAAGCAGCCTCGGACGACAACTACCGCCAGCTGATGAGCCAGGTGCTGCAGCATGCCGGGCAGCGCCACCAGGCCGAAGCCGATGCCGAAGCTGCCGCCCAAACCAACTATGAAACGATGATGCAGCAAATGCTGCAAAAAATAAAAGCAACACCCGCACGGTAACCGTCTTTCGCACACCCACTCATCAGTAACAGATGACGTTGAAAAAGCAGCCCCGGAGGCTGCTTTTTTTGTGCCACGCACAGGGCAAAGACCGCTAAAAAGCACCAACAAACATGCATTTCCTGTTAAGAATTGGCCAATGATGGCAAAATGAGGTTATTGAAAAAAAATTAATCCTGAACCAATAATGGCTAACCATTTAACAGAAAAGAGTAAATATACAGGCCACTTATTAAACAGCATCTAACAAAACGAGCAAGGCATTTCAGGCCTTGAAATTTGTACGAACCACCCGAGCCAACTACATGTGGTAAATTTGTACCATCAAATGAACGCGAAAATTTAGGTTATGAAAACTTACATACTCTCACTGATGATGCTGGCCAGCCTGAGTGCGGCAGCCCTTCCCAACACCGGTTCTAAAGTGGAAAAGAAACCCGCCACCGTAGCTGCTGCTGAAACCAGCACCGCCATGGCTATGAAGCAACTGCAGGAAGAAAACAGCCAACTGAAACAACAACTGGTAACGCTGATGAACGAAAACGAAGACCTGCGTGACCAACTGAACTATCAGGTGCTGATGACCAACCTGCTGACCAAGCTGAACGAGCAAAAGCAACAGGAGCAACTGGCCGAAATGAATGCCCGCCTGGGATACAACAACATGATGGCCAATATGCTGCTGATGATAAAAACCAAGGCTCGCTAAGCTGACTCTCTCGACTTTTTTAGGGTAATTGAATGGATAGACATCCGCGTAAAGGGCGGTTGCCAGCAGGCAACCGCTTTTTTTGTGCCCGACCGGTAGCATAGCAGGGCCAGCAGGCCATTAAAAAAAAGGCGACCACCCGGGGGGTAGTCGCCTCTTGTATTTGTACATCAGGAAAAGCTTAGAGCGTTTTCAGCACATCGTTCATGCTGCGCACCGCGTCGGCGCTTTTAGCAAAGGCTGCCTTTTCTTCATCGTTCAGTTCGAGGTTCACAATTTTTTCCCAGCCCTGGCGGCCTACTACTACAGGTACACCCAGGCAAATATCGCTTTGGCCATACTCGCCATCGAGGGCTACGCAGCAGGTTTGCAGTTTCTTCTCGTCACGCACAATGCTTTCTACCAGCATGGCGCCGGCAGCACCGGGTGCATACCAGGCGCTGGTGCCAATGAGTTTGGTAAGGGTGGCACCGCCCACCATGGTATCAGCCACTATTTGTTGCTGTTGCTCGGCACTCAGCAGGCTGGTTACGGGTACGCTATTCCAGGTGGCGTGGCGAATGAGGGGAATCATGGTAGTATCGCCATGGCCGCCGATGACCAGTGCATTCAGGTCGGCGGGGCTGCAGCCCAGGTGCTGGCTTAGCTGGTAGCGGAAGCGGCTGCTATCGAGCGTGCCGCCCATGCCTATGATGCGGTGCTTGGGCAAGCCAGTGGCTTGCAGCGCCAGATAGGTCATGGTATCCATGGGATTGCTGATGACGATGATGATGGCATCGGGGCTGTGCTCCAATATGCTGGTGGCCACACCCTTTACAATGCCGGCGTTGGTGCCAATCAGTTCTTCGCGGGTCATACCGGGCTTGCGGGGGATGCCGCTGGTGATAACCACCACTTCGCTGCCGGCGGTTTTGCTGTAATCGGCGGTGCTGCCGGTAATCTTGGTATCGAAGCCCAGTAACTGGGCGGTCTGCATCATGTCTTGTGCCTTGCCTTCGGCCAGGCCTTCTTTAATGTCGAGCAGTACTACTTCATGCGCCAGTTCGCGGCGGGCAATGTTGTCGGCACAGGTAGCGCCTACGGCGCCGGCTCCTACTACAGTTACTTTCATAAAAATGGGAGGATTAAAAAATGATTGGTGAGGTAAATATTTAGCGTGCTGCCAAAATTAGCGGAACAGCCGGATGCGGCTGGTAGCGCCTACCTGTTAACAGCTTGGCAAAAAACCGCCATGGCCTGTAAACAAACAATGACAATGATTAGTTGCGGGTAGCGGCCACCAGCTCATCCATCTTCACTTTGCTATCGAAGCTGCGGCGCAACTTGCCATTGGTACCATACACAAAAATGCCGGGTATTTCCTTCAGCTCGTAAAAACTGCCCAGCTTGAACTCGGGATCATTGGCCAGGCGGAGGTTTTTCATTTTGAGCATGCCCCGCACGGCAGCAAAGTTTTTGATATCGGTCACAGGATACGCCGATACGTACAAAAACTGCACTTGCTGAAAATCTTTGAGGCGACCAGTGAGCTCTTCGGTAAACTGGATGCAGTGGCTGCAGGTGGGGCTGAAGTAGACGACAACCAGCACCTTGCCTTTGGGCTGTACGGCAGCCGAAGAGAACTTTTGGCCATCGAGGCCCAGCAATGACACCGAAGGAACAGAAGAAACGCTGCGCACCGTGAGGGTGCTGCTTTGGGCGGCGGCGGGTGTAGTAGCGGCGCCGGCACCCATCAGGGTCAGTAGTATCAACAGTTTTTTCATACAGGGCTGCAAGATAAATGAGTGGGGGCGATAATGGCGACCGCCCTGCCGGGATGTGCACGGCCGGCCACGGGCCGCGGGATGAACGATGGTAGCCACCCCGCAGGGGTGCCTACCGAGGCCAGCCCGTACTACTGCCGATAGTAGCACGGCTGCTGATGGCCCCAAGGCCCGAACCGCCTATATTTGCGGCCCCGAAAGGGCATTACTCAACAATAATCTGAGAACTGTATGGCAAGTACTTCCGACATCAGCCGCGGCCTTATCATAAAGCTGGATGGCAGCCTGTACAAAGTGGTGGAATTTGGCGAGAACAAAACCGCCCGGGCCGCTGCCAAAGTGTGGGCCAAACTGCAAGGGGTGGACAACAACCGCACCATTGAAAAGACCTGGAATAGTGGCGACAATATTTTTCCGGTGCGGGTGGAGCGCCGCAACTACCAGTACCTGTACCAGGACGATACGGGCTACAACTTTATGGACCAGGAAACCTTTGAGCAGATAGCGGTGGCCGAGGCCCTCATAGATGCACCTCAATTTTTGAAAGACGGCCAGGAAGTAAGCGTGCTGGTAAATACCGAAACCGACAGCCCCATGAGTGTGGAGCTGCCCGATAAAATAGTGGTGAAGGTGACCTACAGCGAACCGGGCGTGAAAGGCGATACCGCCACCCGCACCCTGAAGCCTGCTACGGTGGAAACCGGTGCTACAGTGAACGTGCCCCTGTTTGTAAACGAGGGCGAACTGATCCGCATCAACACCAAAACGGGTGAGTATGTAGAGCGGGTGAAAGAGTAAGGAATGATACCGGCTGCGGCGTGCTGCGGCCACCGATTGATAGAAAAATGAGCCTTTGGGGGCTCATTTTTCGTTTATGCACAATTGGGGCGATTTTGGGCAAAAAATGGCTGAAATGAGGCAAAATCGGGCAATTTTTCCCCAAAATGAACCAAAAATGACGAAAAGCAGCGCCGGTACAGGCTGGGGCCTTACTTTAGCCGACCCGTTTTAAGCGGGTTTATTTTTTCATCGCAAACCGTTGCAGCATGGACATTAAAACCATCCAGGATTTGGTGAAAATCATCAACAAGACCAACATTGCCGAAATCAGTATTGAAGAGGCTGACTTTAAAGTAACCATTAAGCAGAAAGAAGACCGGGTAGAAACCGTGATGGCCGCGCCGGCCCCCGTGTACCTGCCTGCTGCCCCGGCCCCGGTGGCCGCCCCCGCCCCTGCTGCACCCGCACCCGCTGCCCCCGCTGCTGCCGCCCCTGTGGCCGAAGCAGCCCCCGCCAATACCGTCACCATCAAGAGCCCTATGATCGGTACATTCTACCGCAGTGCTGCCCCGGGCAAGCCTTCGTTTGTAAACGTAGGCGATGATGTAGCCCCCGGCCAGGTGGTGTGCATTGTAGAAGCCATGAAGCTGTTTAATGAAATAGAAAGCGAAGTGAAGGGCAAGATTGTGAAAGTGCTGGTAGAAGACGCCAGCCCGGTAGAATACGACCAGCCGCTGTTTTTGGTGGAGCCAGCGTAGTACACAATGGCAAAATGTACCAATGTGAAAATGTGCAAAAGCCTTCGGCCTACCATGCAACACTGCAATTAGTAGACGAAACCGATTTAGCACATCTAACTGGATGCCAATGACGCAGGACATGATTGACAACAATCCCTTGCTGAAACATTGCTTTCAGTTGTCATTGAAGATAATGGCCTACACCGACTTGTTGGAAGGGATGCGCAAGTACCCAATGGCAAGGCAACTCTTCAAATCGGGCACTGCTATTGGAGCGCTGAGCATGGAAGCACAGAATGCGGAAAGCCGGGCTGACTTCATACACAAGATGAAGATAGCTGCCAAAGAAGCGGAAGAGACACAATACTGGCTGATGCTGTGCCAACAATCTGGCGGCTATCCGCCGAGTGACGAGATACTTGCACAGTTGCAAGAAATACAGCGAATTGTTGGATCGATTTTGAAAACCGCAAAGAAGAATAGTAACCCGCAAGCTGAACACAATGAACTGTGAGCTCGCAAAAACTAGTACCTGATTTGAATTGGTAGCGTCCCTTTTGCACATTTTCCTATTTTCTAATTTTCACATTCCTCAACATGTTCAATAAAATACTGATAGCCAACCGAGGCGAAATAGCCCTGCGGGTGATACGTACCTGCCGCGAAATGGGTATTAAAACCGTGGCGGTATACAGCACGGCCGATAAGGACTCGCTGCACGTGAAATTTGCCGATGAGGCTGTATGCATAGGCAAGCCCCAAAGCAGCGACAGCTACCTGAATATACCGCGACTGATAGCCGCTGCCGAAATTACCAACGCCGATGCCATTCACCCCGGCTACGGCTTTTTGGCCGAAAACGCACAGTTTGCCGAGATCTGCTCGCAAAACGGCTACAAGTTTATAGGTCCCACGCCCGACCAGATACGACAGATGGGCGATAAGATGACCGCCAAAGAAACCATGATCAAGGCTGGCGTGCCGGTAATACCCGGTAGCGATGGCCTGCTGGAAAGCCTGGAACAGGCCATAGACCTGGCCAAAAATGTGGTGGGCTATCCCGTGATACTGAAAGCTACCGCCGGCGGTGGTGGCAAGGGTATGCGGGTGGTGTGGGCTGAAGAAGAAATGGAGCGGGCCTATAACACCGCCAAGGCCGAGGCACTCGCCGCCTTTAAAAACGATGGCGTGTACATGGAGAAATTTGTGGAGGAGCCCCGCCACATTGAGATACAGATAGCCGGTGATCAGTTTGGTACCGTGTGCCACCTGAGCGAACGTGATTGCTCTATCCAGCGCCGCCACCAAAAACTGGTAGAAGAAAGCCCCTCTCCTTTCATGACACCCGAGCTGCGCAAAGCCATGGGCGAAGCGGCCAAAAAAGCAGCACAGGCTATAAATTATGAAGGGGTAGGCACGGTAGAGTTTTTGGTGGACAAGCATCGCAAGTTCTACTTCATGGAAATGAACACCCGTATTCAGGTAGAGCACTGCGTGACCGAAGAGGTGATCAACTTTGACCTGATCAAAGAACAGATCAAAATAGCAGCTGGCATTGCCATCAGCGGCCGCGACTATGAGCCGGCCATGCATGCCATTGAATGCCGCATCAATGCTGAGGACCCCTACAACGACTTCAGGCCGAGCCCCGGCAAAATAACGGTACTGCACACGCCTGGTGGCCACGGCGTGCGGGTAGATAGCCACGTGTACGCCGGCTACACCATACCGCCGTACTACGATAGTATGATTGGCAAACTGATCACCGTGGCCCGCACCCGCGAAGAGGCCATTAATACCATGTACCGGGCCCTGAGCGAATACGTGATTGAAGGACCGAAAACAACCATTCCTTTTCACCTGCAGCTGATGAAAGATGAACGATTCCGTTCCGGTGACTTCAATACCAAGTTCCTCGAAGGATTTGATCTGAAGTAATTGCTGTCTGCTCGTCGATTGAAAACGCAAAGCGCCACGCAACCAATATGGTCCGCGTGGCGCTTTGCATTGAAGGCTGGCACTTACTGGTTAGTAATGGCGGGTAAAGTAATGTTGGCGGCCGCCCTGAAGGTTTTGCCATTGGGTACCACAATGCTGGCACCTGGCTGCACACTTATCATCACATCGAGCACACACTGCCCGGCCACGGCATGATTAATGGTGACTGTGGTACCCGCAGGCAGCGGATTCGGCGGTATTTGTCCGCCGCTCCAGTTGGCTGCATTGCTCCAGTTGCCATT
>JALOMC010000436.1 GCA_025455665.1 Chitinophagaceae bacterium
GCAGTTCCGGCCTTTGGTAGTAGTGGCCCCCGCCGCACAAAAGGCCCGCTCACCGGCCAGCTACTACTGCCAGTCCGGCAGCCTTTGTACCATCGTGCATAGCCGTACAGCACAGGGTACCGGCTTACTGATCCCTCACCCGACGATGCAGCAGCAGGCATCGGGTTACCTTACCTTTGCGCTCCGCCCGCCCATGGCAGGCCAAGCCAGCATTTTATGAGCCACCGCATTTACCTCGACAACGCCGCCACCACCGCCCTCGACCCGGCCGTGCTGGACGCCATGATGCCCTACCTGACAGAAAAGTTTGGCAATCCTTCCTCCATCTACAGCTACGGCCGCGAAAGCCGCCTCGCCATTGAAAATGCCCGTAAGTCGGTGGCCAAAATACTGGGCGCCCACCCGGCCGAAATCTTCTTTACCAGCGGTGGTACCGAAGCCAGCAATACGGCCATTACTGCTTCGGTGCGAGACCTGGGCTGCCGCCACATCATTACCTCGCCCATAGAGCACCACGCCACCCTGCACACGGTAGAGCACCTGTACAAGCAGGGCGAAGCCGCCCTCAGCTACGTAAAGCTGCTGCCCGATGGCCATATCGACATGGAAAGCCTGGAGCAGCTGCTGGCTCAAAGCGACGACAAATGCCTGGTCACACTCATGCACGCCAATAACGAGATTGGCAACATGATGGACATTCATGCCGTGGGCGAACTGTGCAAGCTGTATGGCGCCATTTTCCACAGCGATACAGTTCAAACCATCGGCCATTTCCCTTTTGACCTGCGCAATACGCCCGTGCATTTCGTCACAGGTGCCGGCCATAAGTTTCATGGCCCCAAAGGTGTGGGGCTGCTGTACATCAATGAAAACGTGAAGATTCATCCGTACATACATGGTGGCAGCCAGGAACGCAACATGCGGGCCGGTACCGAAAACTTGTATGGCATTGTCGGCTTTGCCAAGGCGCTGGAAATAGCCACTGCCAGCTACGAAGAGGAGAGTGCCTACATCCACACCCTGAAGGTGTACATGATGGAGCAGCTGAAGCGCTATATCAAAGGCATCCATTTCAATGGCGACCCCACAGGCCGCAGCTTGTATACAGTGCTGAACGTCAGCTTTCCAAAAACAGAGAAAAGCGAGATGATCCTGTTCAATCTCGACATCAACAACATTTGCGCCAGCGGCGGCAGTGCCTGCACCAGTGGTGCCGATGCGGGTAGTCACGTCATCCGGGCTATCAATAACAACCCCAATCAGGTGGCGGTGCGCTTCAGTTTCAGCAAGCACAATACCAAAGAGGAAATAGACGAGGTGGTAGGCAAGTTGAAAGAACTGATTTAGCCGCCAGGCATCGTAAATAGCGGGAAGACTGTCGACTCAGTCTTTCAAGAAAAAGAGGCCGATGGGAGGCCTCTTTTTTTATTGGTAAAACATCGATAAGGGTTTTTCATAACCAGCATTCATAAACGCCAAAAAACTTGCAACAGAATTTGCGTGAATGAAAAAATGCCATTTTCTTAGACTGTGTAAAAAATACACAAAGTGAAGATTTCTTCACTGAACCCACCCCCTGAGCCCTGCACCCCTGCTGCGTTTGAGCCGCTGTGATGAGTCCATTTTTTGAGCCCTGCTGAACGATGCCTGATGGCGACGCCTCCATAAGCGGCCTGCTATCTGCCACTGCCGACACTAATGCTTGTGTACATATGAAAACAATCTACCCTCAACCCTTTCGGCACTTCGTGTCGACCTATGCAGCAGTTGGCCAAGGCCGTAAGTTGCTGCTGGCGTTGCTTGCTGCGGCGCTAAGTTTTTTTGCCAGCCCGCAAAGTGGTGGCATTTTTGAAGGCTATGTTTTTTTAACCGTGAATGGCAGTTTCAATACTTACCATTTGCAAACCAACACGGGCGGTACTGTTTTTAACGGTGCCAACCTCGGTACGTTTTGCAGTGCCCGCAACAGCATTGTATTCAGCGGTGGCGAAAACAAAACTTTCAAGTGCGGCAGTTGCGACATTACCGGTGGAAATATTTTTTACCGGGTATACCCGCAAGGAAGCAGCACACCGCCTGCCTTCACTTCGCTTTCGCTGCCGTTTGCGGCGAATATTGCCGGTGCCGGCGGTGGCTGCCAAAACCAGCAGTGGCGCACCTCTGGCGGTAGCCAGAATGTATTGGCAGGGTTGGGCAATGGCACTTATGTGCTGGAGGTATTCACCAATGCTCCGAATGCCGGCTGCAATGGCGGTACTTTTTTCTATTCCAATCTCGGTCAAAATTATCGAGCCACTTTTTCGGTCAATAATAATCCCAACTCCGGGCTCTTTGAGAGTTATGCCGTGCTGAATATCAAAGGGGCGGGTAATAGCTTTTACGACCTGAATGCCAGCACAAGCTTGCCTGATTTGCAAGGAGCTAATCTGGGTAGTTTTTTCACCAATGAAACTTTGGTGATTGCCGGTGGCGAAAACAAAACTTTTAAGTGTGGCCTCGATAACGTGACTGCCAGCCGTTTGCGGTACAGGGTATATCCGGCAGGCAGCCCTGCAGGGGCTTTTTTGGCGGTCAATCTGCCTTTTGCCAGCAATGATGCCGGAGCCGGACAGGGCTGTCAAAACCAAACCTGGCGCAGTACCACCGGTTCCGCCAATGTGATTGCCGGTTTGCAGCCTGGTAATTATACACTTGAAGTATATAGCGAGTCAGACTATACATCTTGCGTGGATGGTACTCATTTTGCTAACCGAGGAGGAGCCAACTACCGGGCCAACTTTACCGTACAAGGGTTGCCGGTAAACTGTGTACTGAGCGACTGGGGCGAATGGAGCCCGTGGAGCACCGATGCCTGCGGCGAAACAGCCACCCGCACCCGCCAGCGCAGTGTGATTACGCCGGCAGCCAATGGCGGTGCCGAGTGTGGTCCTTTGACAGAAACAGAA
>JALOMC010000121.1 GCA_025455665.1 Chitinophagaceae bacterium
ACCATCATGCGCTTGGGCTGCATGCTCACGGCACTTACGTAGGTGCAGATGTGCATGTTGGGCCGCAGGCCCCGGCTGCTTACACTGTACACCGGCAGGTTTACCCGGTTCCACGGCTTTTTTCTGATGCTCATGTCGGCGCTAATAACACGGGGCCGGTCGTTCGGTTGAGCGGCGTTGGTTTTTTGTCAATGTTCAATGGCTGGCATCCAGTTGGGCCAAAAACGTTTCGGCCGCTTGCAGGTGCTGCTGCTGTTTTTCAGGGCTCATTTTATCAAAGGTTTTTACCAGCATGCCCAGCCGTGGGTTTTGGGTAAAAAAGTCGCGGTGCACGTGCATGAAGCGCCAGAACAGGCCATCCCAGGTGGTTTGCCAGTCGCCCTTGGGCCAATCGCCCATTTTCATCAGGTAGTTGCTACCGCTGATGTAGGGTTTGGTAGTCATCAGTCCGCCATCGGCAAACTGGGTCATGCCATACACGTTGGGTACCATTACCCAGTCGTAGGCGTCTATGTACATTTCCATGAACCAACGATATACTTCGTCGGGATCAAACTCGCACAACAGCATAAAATTGCCCAGTACCATCAGGCGTTCGATGTGGTGGTTGTAGCCGGTTTGCAGCAGTTTTTTGATGACCACATCTACTGGTACAATGCCGGTATTGCCGGTGTAAAAACTGGCCGGTATGCGCCGCTCGAAACCCCAGTAGTTGCGGGTGCGCTGGCGCCGGCCTTCCCGCTCGTACACCACGCGGATAAACTCCCGCCAGCCTACGATCTGGCGCACAAAGCCTTCGAGGCTATTAAGCGGAATAGCATTGGCGGCCGCAAAGTCCAGTGTTTTTTGCAGCACCTGCTGTGGCTGCAGCAGCCCGATGTTGAGCATGGGGGTGAGTACGCTGTGGTGCAGGTAGTGCTCGTGCTGCACCATGGCATCTTCGTACACGCCAAATTGCGCAAAACGGTATTGTAAAAATTCATCAAGCCATTGCGCAGCCCCGGCATGGGTGCAGGGGTAGGGCTGGCGGCCCGGCAGCCCGTGGTGATGGCTGAAATGTGTGGCTACATAGGCAGTAGCTTCCTGCCAAAAGGGGTTGGGCGCCGGCCAGTGCAGCGGGGGCGGTTGCTGGCCTTTGGGGTAGCGTTCCCGGTTGTCGGTATCATAGGTCCACTTGCCACCCAGCGGCACGCCGGTAGGCTCCAGCAGCAGGCCCATGCGCTTGCGCTGCCAAATGTAGAAGTCGGTTTGGAAGTAGGTTTTTCGGCCACCAAAATACTGGTGGGCATCGGGCAAATGGGTAATGAAATTGGGATTATCGTACCAGTGCAGCGATAACTGCTGGGCGGCGGCTGCTTTGGTGAGGCGGCGGCGCAGCCAGTCGTCGGTGGGGTCGCACAGGTGCAGCTCGCTGATGCCGGCTGCCGCCAGGGCAGGCAGCAGCCGCCGTACATCGTGGGTAGGGTGGGTGGCGGGTATGTAGCCGTGCAGTTGGTAGCCCTGCTGCTGCAGCCAGTGCTGGTAGTACTGCATGCTGGCCCGGTGCAGCGTTATTTTTTGCTGATGAAAAGGGTAGTGGGTAAAAAACAGCTGCTCTTCTACCAACAGCACCGGCCGCTGCGGGTGCAGGGCAGGGTGCTGCGCAAACAACTGATGTGGAAAAACGATGCTGATGGCTGCCATGCAATGCGTGTTCAATAGATGGCCTTTCAACAATGTGCTACACGCATTGTTGTTAGCACCAAAATCTTTTTAAGCATGGAAAGCCTGAAAGGGAAAAATGTATTGATAGTAGGTGCTACAGGTGGCATAGGCAGCCAGGCGGCCCGCATGATGCAGCAAAGTGGGGCCCGGCTGTGGCTGGCCGGGCGCAATGCCCAAAAGTTGGAGCAGGTGGCAGCAGGCATCGGCGTGGCTGCTTCGCAAATACATGGGGTGGATGTGACCAGTGAAGACAGTGTGGCAGCATTGGCACAATGGCTGCATGCACAGGTGCCGGCGGTAGATGTGCTGGTGGTGCTCAGCGGCATCGGTATTATCAAAAGCATGGATGCCCTGGGTGCCGATGAATTTCAGCAAACATTGCAAACCAACCTTTTCGGTCCTTTTTTGCTCATGAAGCATTTTTTGCCTGCCATGAAAGAGCAGAAAAAGGGCCTCATCATCAACATACCGGGTGTGCTGGGCAAAGTGCCCATGGCAGGTGCAGCCGCCTATAGTGCCAGCAAGTATGGGCTAGTAGGCATGATGCAAAGCATCCGTGAAGAACTGAAGCGGACTGAAATAAGAATCACCAATATTTTCATGGGTGGTGTCGACTCGCCGTTTTGGGATACGATAGACCTGCGGGTGCAACGCGATAAAATGATCCGCGAAGAAGAAGCAGCCAAAGCCATCTGGTTTTTGGCACAGCAGCCGGCCAGCGGGGTGGTGAGCGAAATGGTGCTGCAGCCCTTTAATCATCAGGCAATTTAGTGAGCCATACCAGCGCAATAAAAAAAGCCGGACGCTTGAGCGTCCAGCTTTTACCGATCTGAAACAAACCGATGTGGCAGCTCTTGTTCACGGGCACCTGTGTAGCAGGTGGTGAGTGTGGGCTGCCATTTTTATAGTCCCCTTGCCCCCTTGTAATCTGGCGATGTTGATAAAGCGAAACTAGCCTGTACCCATGGCGGCAGGTATGACTTAAATCAGTCGGGTTTATGATTTTGCTGCTTGTGGTGCCCATCGTGGTGGGCGGCCCGGCGCCGGATGCGACTGACTGATTCGGGGGTGATGCCCAGGTAGGAAGCAATCATGTGTTGTGGCACATGTGTGGCCAGCTCCGGATGCTGGTCTACAAACTTCATGTAGTGCTGCTCCACGGTCAGGCTCATCATATCCATCAGGCGTAGCGACATTTCGGTATACCAATGCGTCAGCTGGGCCATCAGCAAATTGTGGTAGCTGGTGCGGCTGTGCGCCAGCGTATCGAAGGCCGACTGGTGCAATACCAGCAGTTCGCAGTCTTCCAGCGCTTCTATAAACAGCTGGCCGGGTTGGCCACTGGTGAGGCTCACAAAATCGGTCATGAACTGGCCGGGGCTGGCAAACTGCATGGTGTGTTCAATACCCCGATCATCGGTGAAGTAGCTACGCAGGGTGCCGTTGGCCACAAAGGCTATCAGGCGGCAGGGCTCGCCTATTTGCACCAGTAGCTGTTTCCTGGTTAGTTTTTTTGGTTGAAATACCTTGGTAAGAGCGGCTGAGCCATCGGCAGGTATCTGCAGATAGTCAGCCAATAGCTGGAAGGCGTCGCTTGCATGCTGATTGGAAGGCATAAAGGGTGTGTTGCGGCCATGGGCCGGCCTAAAGGTAGCAACCTATGTACCCCGCGTTTTATGTCGAAAGTCATGTAAATGGCCTGTCTATCAGCGTATATCAGCAGCGATAGCACACGGCATTTACATTCATGCCAGCGCCTACCGATGCAAACATGACCACATCGCCGGGGTGCAGCTCGTGGCCTGGTACCAGGCCGGCTTTTACCAAATGGTACAGCGTGGGCACGGTAGCTACCGAGCTATTGCCCAGCCAGTGGATGCTCATGGGCATAATATCGGGCGGGCAGGGGCGGCCATACAGCTGATAAAACCGCTTGATGATGCCCTCGTCCATTTTTTCGTTGGCCTGGTGAATGAATACTTTTTTCAAAGCCTCGATGGGCACCCCGCTGTTGTCCATGCATTGCTTCATGGCGGCAGGCACCGTGGTCATGGCGTATTCATACACCTTGCGGCCCTGCATTTTTATGTACCGCACGGCGGGGTCGGCATCGGGCATGTACGAGGGGCCCATGTTGATGAAGCTGGCTTCGGCTACCGAATCGGTGCGCACCGCAAAGCCCAGTATGCCCGGTCCATCGGGGCTGCCCGGCTGGAAATCGAGTACCACTGCACCAGCTCCGTCGCTAAAGATCATGCTATCGCGGTCGTGCTGGTCTATCACCCGGCTCAGGGTTTCGGTACCTATAATGAGGGCCCGGCGGGCCATGCCGGCTTTAAAAAATGCGTGGGCCTGTATCATGCCCTGCACCCAGCCGGGGCAGCCAAACAAAATATCGTAGGCCACACAAGCCGGGTTGGCAATGCCCAGCTGCTGTTTGATGAGGGCTGCCAGTGAGGGCACAGCATCGCTTTGGATGGTGTGCTTGTACACATTGCCAAAATTGTGTGCTACTATGATTTGGTCAATGGTTTCGGGATCGATGCCGCTATCGGCTATGGCGCCGGCCGCCGCTATGGTGCCCAGGTCGCTGGCGTTCAGGTCATCGTTGGCATAGCGCCGCTCTTGTATGCCGGTTATTTGCTGAAACTTTTGCACCACCACTTCGGTGGGGGTATCAATAGGCACCCGCTGTTCGCTGAAAAATTGGTGGTTCGAAAAATCCTGGTTGGAAAACACCACCGGGGGAATGTAGGCCCCGGCGCCAAGAATGACGCTGCTGTACATGTTGTTGCTTTACGATAAAGGAATGAGTCTCTGCAAAAAAAAGGACGAATCCTTGATCGTGTAGAAGGGGGGGAAGCTACGGTTTATCCCCATGTGGCCGGGTAGCTGTTTACCGGTGGTTGGGGCAGGCATCAACAAGGCTTGCACGGCCCCGCTACCGATACCGGAATCGGCGGCTTTCGAACGGCTGCGGCGGAGTGCCCTTGTCAAACAGTTTTACCAGCAGCATGCCCGCTACAAAACCACCAATGTGCGCCGCATACGCCACGCCATCGCTTTGGCCACCCAGCATGCCAATGCCGCTGATCACTTGAAAAGCGATCCACAAGCCGAGGGCCAGCAGCAGCGGCACCTGCACCACAAAAAAGCCGAGCAGCGCTGCCACCCGCCGCTTCGGAAACAAAATGAGATTGCCACCGAGCACGCCGCTGATGGCGCCCGAGGCACCCAGGCTGGGGATGAGGGCACTATCGGGCAGCAGCCAGGCACTGCCCACATGCGCCAGCGAAGCCAGTACACCGGTAGTAAGGTAAAACAGCAGGTAGCGGCCATGGCCCATGCGGTTTTCCAGGTTGTCGCCAAAAATGAAGAGGTACAGCATATTGCCCAGCAGATGGCCCCAGCCGCCGTGCATAAACATGCTGGTGAGCAGGGTAGCATACACCGGTATGGGCGTGGGCTGCAGGCCAGGGTATACCTCCACCTGCCCGGTGTAGGGGTTTAGCTGGCGCACGGTTTCGGTTACTATGTCTTGCCCGGTAATGATTTCGGCCGGCACGGTGGAAAAAGCATAGGTAAAAAACAAGTTGTGCCCGCCTTGCTGCAGTACCACAAATACCAGCACATTCAGGGCCATCAGTGCGTAGTTGACCAACGGGCGTATGCGGCGGTCGCTGTTATCATCGCCAATGGGCATGAGCATGTGCCAAACAAATTTTAGCCAGCAAGGTACTGAGCACCCACCAAAGCTGCTACTGCATACTGATAAACAGGTGCGGCGCCAAGCGGCGCTTTGTACTATTTTGCAGGCAAAATTGCTGCCTGATAATGAGTGTGAACACCGCACCGGCCAAACCGGTTCTACATTTTGACAACACCGCCGTGGCCTTTGGCTACAAAAGCGACCAAGACCTGAAGCAAGCCCATTTTTTGTTTAACAGCATGGGCTACCAGTGGCTGGTAGAGCTGGGCACCCGCATTACCCCGTGGGCCATCAAAAGCGGACTGCCCATCAAAGGCATCATCCGCAATACTATTTTTAAGCAGTTTGTAGGCGGCGAAACCCTGGAGGCCACCAAGCCCGTGGTAGACCTGCTGGGACAGCACCAGGTGCAGGTAATACTGGACTATGGTGCCGAAGGCGGGCAGGAAGAAGCCGGCTTTGACCACGCCATGCAGCAGTTTATAGCAGTAATAGACTATGCGGGTGCCCAGCCCAACATACCGTACATGAGTGTAAAGGTGACCGGCATTGCCCGCTTTGCCCTGCTGGAAAAGCTGGACGAGCTGATGCACCGCACCACCAATACCCTGGTAAAGCGCTACGAAGCAGCCCTGCAGCAGCTAACAGCCGATGAACAGGCCGAATGGCAGCGGGTGCTGGACCGCATGGAACGGATATGCCACGAAGCCGCCGAGCAAAACATGGGCGTGCTGATAGATGCCGAAGAAACCTGGATACAAGACCCCGTAGATGCGTTGGTATGCATCATGATGGATAAATACAACCGCGATGGCCGCTGCCTGCTGTACAATACCGTGCAGCTGTACCGCCACGACCGGCTGGCTTTTTTGCGGGCCATGCTGCAGGCGGCTACCGAGCGGGGCTTTGTACTGGGGGCCAAGCTGGTACGCGGCGCCTATATGGAAAAGGAACGCAAGCGGGCCGAAGAGCAGGGCTACCCATCGCCCATACAACCCGACAAAGCCAGCTGCGACCGCGACTACGACGAGGCCGTGCAGCTGTGCATAGACCACCTCGATAGCTGCTGCCTGATACTGGCCTCGCACAACGAGCAGAGCAATAAGCTGGCCGTAGACCTGCTGCACCGCAAGGGCCTGCCGGCCAACCATGCGCATGTACATTTTAGCCAGCTGTACGGCATGAGCGACCATATCACTTTTAACCTGGCGGCAGCCGGCTGCAATGTGAGCAAGTACCTGCCCTTTGGCCCCATAGAAGAAGTGATACCCTACCTGATGCGGCGGGCGCAGGAAAACAGCAGCGTGGGCGGGCAAACCGGCCGCGAACTACTGCTGATAAAAAAAGAAATGAAGCGCCGGGGTATTTGATAGCCACAGGCGCTATCATTGCAGCGGCTTTTTTATTGGGTGGTTAGCTCAGTTGGTTTAGAGCACTGCTTTGACAGAGCAGGGGTCGAAGGTTCGAGTCCTTTACCACCCACTTTTTTTTGGCAATGGAGCGGTACAGGCTCCCGGTAACCGTGTCAATTTTTTGAATCTCGTTGTAGGCGGGTCCAATCGGCATCGGCCAGCCCAGCGGCCGGCATTGGCATGGCCCTCACCACTGTGCTCAATGGCCAGCCCGCCGCCAGCAATCGGCCCAAGGCCTACCTGGCCTGGCTCTTGTTTGATGAGCAGTTCAGACTGGTAAGCAGCAGCGCCCAGCAGGTAGGCGCCAGCGATACCACCACCTTGCACGTAGCCAACGGCCAACTGGTGAGCAAAAGCGGCTACCTTTATGTATACACCAGCAACGAAGCCACTAACATGGACGTGTATTTCGACAACCTACAGGTAACCCACGTAGCCGGCCCCCTGCTGGAGGAGACGCATTATTATCC
>JALOMC010000122.1 GCA_025455665.1 Chitinophagaceae bacterium
TGCCCGGTATGCTTCGCTATAAAGTACCTGTTGGCCGGCGTACCGCCCGCTGGCTGCCGTGGCCGGCTGTGTTGTTACACCTGCCCGGCAAACCGCCTTGAGCTGCCATTTGCACTACCATTAAGCCTTATCCTTCCTTATCAGCCTCTCTTTTTTTTAAAACTCAACTGCTATATGAAACAAAGAATCATGGGCCAGATACAGCGCCCAGACCGTGGCAAACTACCACGTATGTGGCTGGTTATCAGCTTATTCATGCTGGCCGTTGCCCATTGGCCGGCCACGCTTTTTGCCCAGGACAAAGTAACTGTAAGTGGTCGCGTACAATCGGCAGCCAATACGCCGCTGCCCAATGCCTCCATCGCCATCAAAGGCCAGAGTAAAGGCGCCACTGCCAATCAGGAAGGCGTTTTCAGCGTGTCGGCAGCTATTGGTGATGTAGTAACGATATCGGCCGTTGGCTACCTGGCCCAGGAGTACAAGGTGACCGGAAATGTAACCGATATCATTTTTACACTTCAGCCCCGCGATAACCAACTGGGCGAAGTAGTAGTGGTGGGCTACGGTACCCAGCGCAAACGCGACGTGACCGGCGCCGTAGTATCGGTAAAGGAGAACGAACTGCGGGAAGTGCCGGTGGCCAACCTGCAGCAGGCCCTGCAAGGACGGGCGGCCGGCCTGGAAATACAGCGTACCAGCAACCAACCCGGCGGCGGCGCCCAAATCCGCATCCGCGGTACCCGCTCCATCTCGGGCTCCAACGAGCCGCTGGTGGTGCTGGATGGAATTCCTTACGAAGGAACCCTGAATGATATCAACCCCGACGATGTGGCCTCCATCGATATCCTGAAAGATGCCTCTGCCACTGCCATTTATGGCTCAAGGGGCGCCAATGGCGTACTACTGGTCACCACCAAGCGGGGCAAATCGGGCGAGGCCCGCATATCGTACAATGGGTACTACGGCATTGGCCAGGTGGCCAACCCCTATCCCATTTTCAACAGCGATGAATACCAGGCCATGCGCAACATGTCTACCTGGGGCCAGGGCTACCTGCCATCGGAAATAGCCGGGCGGGCTGCCGGCACCAATACCAACTGGCAAGACATTATGTACCAAAACTCTCGCCGTACCGACCACAATATCAGCGTAAGCGGCGGTGGCAATGGCAACAACTTTATGCTGGGTGGTGGCTACTACAATGAAACCACTGTGCTGCCGGGCGAAGAGTTTACCCGCTATACCCTGCGGGCAGCCATTGATGCCAAAGTGGGCAAACGCATCAAAGTGGGCCTGACCACGCAAAACAACGTGAGCATTCAAAAGGGCTCGCAGTTTGTATCGGGCAGCCCGCTGTTCAGAATGCTGGCCATGAGCCCCCTGATAGCCCCATACGATTCGGCTGGCAATATTGTACCCACGCCTTGGGGCAATATAGACGACATCAACGCTAACGGACGCTACAGCCCGCTGTACCTGAAAACCGACAACCCCGAATGGATAGACCGCGTACGGCGCCTGCGCACCTTCAACAGCCTGTATGCCGAAATAGAAATCATGAAGGGCCTGAAGTACCGGGCCAACCTGGGCCTGAGCTATGCGCAGCAGCACAATGCCCAGTTTCAACCAGAAGACCTGCCAGGCAAACCCAGCTTCTTCCGGGCTACACAGGGCAATATCGCTTCCGTTCAAAATGGTGAAACCTGGGGATACACCATGGAAAACCTGCTGATTTATGACAAGCTGATCAAAGACAAACACAAGATCAACTTCACCGGCTTGTACAGCATTCAGGAAAACCAGTCGTTTGACAACTTTGTGCAGAAGGACTCGATTGCCGACAACTTCGTACAGTTTTACAACCTGGCTTTGTCTACTCCCATCAACTCGAACAACACAGCATTGGGTGGCGGCGAAAACCGGTGGGCGCTGATCTCTTACATGGGCCGCCTGAACTATGCGTTCGACAACAGATACCTGCTGACACTTACTTACCGTCGCGACGGCTCGAGCCGACTGGCAGCCGGTAACCAATGGTTTAATTACTGGGCTGGTAGTGTGGGCTGGAACATTGCCGACGAACGCTTTATGGAGCGTTTCCGCAACATCAACAACCTGAAAATGCGCCTGAGCTACGGCACCACTTCTAACCAGGCTATCAACCCGTACCAGTCGCTGGGCCTGGTAAACAACTCAAACGGCATTGGTGGCAATGCAGGCATCACCCGGTACAATTTTGGGCCCACCATTGTGTCGGGTTACAACATCATCAATCTGCCCAACCCCAACCTCAGCTGGGAATTTACGAACGTGCTGAACGTAGGCCTCGACTATGGATTTTTCAACAACCGCATTACCGGTTCAATTGAAGCATACTGGTCGAAAACGAAAGACATTCTCTTCGGCATCAACCTGCCCGTCACTTCGGGTGTAGCGGGTTCCTACCTCACCAACATTGGTGAAATGGAAAACAACGGCTTCGAGTTTTCATTGTCTTCGCTGAATGTGAAGAGCAAATCAGGCTTTACGTTTTCTACCGATCTGAACCTGTTTTTCAATAACAACAAACTGCTGCGCCTCAACGGAAACGTAACCGAACAACCCGGTAGCCAGCTATTTGTAGGCCATAGCATGACGGCCATTTGGGATTATCAAAAACTTGGTATCTGGCAGTCGAGCGAAGCCACTGAAGCAGCCCGGTTTGGCGCACAGCCCGGCCAGCTGAAACTGCTGGACCGTGCCGGCGGTGCCGATGGCAAGCCGGATGGCCGCATCACCATTGCCGACAAATTTGTACTGGGCGATCAGGATGCCAACCTGCAAGGTGGCCTTACCCTGCGCTTTGGCTACAAAGGTTTCGATCTGTCCAGTGTCATTTTTGCACGTTTTGGCGGCAAGCTTATCAGCCAGTTGCACCAGCCCAATGGGGCGTTCCTGACTATTCTCGATGGTCGCCGAAACAGCATCAAGGTAGATTACTGGACGCCTACTAACCCTACCAATTGGTTTCCGATGCCGGCCACCCAAATCAGCAACGTAAGCGATGCCTGGACTACGCTTGGCTACTACGATGCATCGTTTGTAAAAGTGCGCAGCATCAACTTCGGTTACAGCTTTCAGAAAGAAGCACTCAAGCGGCTGGGGGCACAAAGCATTCGCCTCTATTTCACCGTAGACAATGTGGCCATTTTGCACTCGCCGTTTTTCCGCCAAACCGGTATAGACCCCGAGGGAACCGGCACTGGCAACCAGGGCGTGGGCAACCCCGGCAACATTCGTGGTGGTGCCAACGGTACCGTTACGCTGGGCCTGGCTACTCCGCCCCGCCGCACTTTCACCCTGGGCGCCAACATCAGTTTGTAATCGCAAAAAGCTATCCCAATGAAATCGACATATCCCATACTGATATTACTGCTGCTGGCTACTGCCTTTGGATGCAGCAAAAAACTTGAAGAGAATCCGTACACCGTGTTCTCGGTAGACTACTACAAAACACCCAGTGGCTTTGAAAACGGCGTGAATGCTTTGTATTCTGGTTTCCGTTTCATTTTTGGCCCCGAGGGTGCGGTAGGCCTTGGTACGGTTGGTACCGATGAATTCACCTTTGCCGAACAGCCCCGCAACGGTGCTGGTGGCACGCAAGACTTTTTAGTGATGGGCCGCTACACGCTCGATCCTGCTGTTGGCTCTATTCTCACGCCTTGGAACCGTAGTTTCAATAGCATCAACCTGGCCAATGGCCTGCTGGAATTTGCACCAGATGTACCCTTGGCAAACGATCGGCGCAATACGTTCCTTGCCGAAATCCGCTTCATGCGAGCCTTTTACTACCTCAACCTGGTGCAATACTTTGGGGCAGTACCGGTAGACCTGGGCAGTGGCGACCTCCGCTTTAACCAGCAGCCGTTTCAGGGCTTCAATCGCCAGGATACGGTGGCCCTGCTGAAACGCAATTACGAGGTGATCATTGAAGACCTTGATTTTGCCAGCAAAAATTTACCCGATCGTCGTCCGGCCGGTGCATTCCGCTTGTCGAAAGCGGTGGCCTTTCATATGCTGGCCAAAGCCTACATCCACCGGGCATATAGCAGCGCCCGCCAGTCCGATGATTTTGCAAAAGGCTACACAGCCGCCACCGAAATCATCAACAACCTCGGTCGGTATGGTACAGCACTGCAAACTTTTTATGCGGATGTGCATCGCCCACGCAACGATTACAACAGTGAAATTTTGTGGTCGATCGAACGCATTCCGGGCAATTTCATTGCCAACGAAATAAGCAACCCCACCGGCATTGGTGGCAACACCAAAGGCGTAGATGCAGCCAACGATTTTTGTGGCGACTACACGCAGGTGCGGGCACCGCTGAATACGAGTGGTACCCAGCCGGTATCTACCCGCACGGTGCTGTACGGCCGCCCCATTCGCCGCTTTTGCCCCACCCCCTGGTTGTACAATACAGCCTTTGCCGATAAAGTGAATGACAGCCGCTACGAAGGCACCTTCCGCACCGTGTACATCGCATCTACCACCGGCGGCGGCTTTACTGCCAATGTGGATACCGGCTTTGTAATGGCGCTGACCAACCGCATCGCCGATTCGCTGAACGGCATTGCACCGGCAGGCCCCCGCCTACGGCCCTACCGGGTGATTGCCCCTCGTGAATTTTACTTTGTGGGAGGCAGCATTGATGCCACCGCTACCCGCAACATGTACCCCAGTATCAGCAAGTATGAAGACCCTGACAAAATTGAACCGAATAACCAGGGTACCCGCCCATTTGTAGTAGCCAAGCTGAGCGAAACCTACCTGCTGGCGGCCGAAGCAGCGCTGGCTACCGGTAACGCTACCGCCGCCATGGACCTGATAAATGTGCTGAAGCGCCGTGCGGTAAACCGGCCCGAGCTGAACGAGGCGCAACGCCTGGCCCGCTTCGATCTCATCAGGCTGACCAGCCCTTCGCAGGTGACCCTCGATTTCATTTTGGATGAACGCACCCGCGAACTGGCAGGTGAATGCAGCCGCTGGCCCGACCTGGCAGTGCGCAATAAACTGGTAGAGCGTGTGCGCCTCTTCAACAGCGATGGTGCGCCCAATGTGAGAGATTTTCATACTCGCCGGCCTATACCACAAAGCCAGCTGAACAACACGGTAGATCCCAATCCGCAACAGTACCAAAACCCCGGCTACTAAGCCGCAGGCAGCCACTGCTGCGTCGGGCACCGGCCGGCAGTAGCTGCCTCTCATTTATACACAAGTACAAACCGAAAACATGCATATGAAAGCCAATAAAACACTAAGGGCAATAGCCGGCACCAGCCTGGCTGCTGCGCTGCTGGTAGCATGCACCAAAGACATCAAGACCGGCGCTTTGGCCACTGGCAATTTTACCGATACCGGCGCTGCCCTCAAGTCTGTGGTGTCGTACCCGGTAGGTGTAGCCGTCAGCAATGCTATGAATACAGATGCAGCCTATGCAGCCATCGTAAAGCGAGACTTTAACTGGGTGACATTTGAAAACGACATGAAACACGGCAGCATTGTACAAAGCAATGGCAGCTTCAACTTCACCAATGCCGACAACCTGATGAATGCTGTGCAGGGCATGGATGTGTACGGTCACGTGCTGGGCTGGCATTCGCAGCAAAATGCAGGCTACCTCAAATCGTTTGCGGGCATCACCATCCCGGCAGCGGCTGAGCTGGCCACCAATCCTGGTTTCGAAAGCGGCCTTTCCGGCTGGAGTGTTTTCAATACCGGCAACCCCGCAGGTACAGCTACCATTACTGCCACCAACGTAGCCGCCGAAGTACGCACCGGTAGCGGCGCCATGCGGGTGGCAAACCCCACTGCCTATCCGGGCAACCAATGGCGGGTACAGGTAAGCAGCACCGCTTTCCCCACCGTAGTAGGCCGGCAGTACACCATTTCGTACTGGGTACGGGCTGCATCGGCAGGCGGTTCTATTCGCCTCAGTACGGGCCCTACCAGCTCGCAGTTTCAGGGCGATCAAACCATTGGTACCGCCTGGCAGCAAGTCAGCTGGACCATCACCGCCAACATTGCATCTACCACCTTTTTGTTTGATATGGGGCAGGCGGCCAACACCTACTTTATAGACGACGTAAGCGTACGCGAAGTGATACCCGCCCCCAGTGGCAATCAAATTTCGACCCGCCTGGACGAGGCCCTGAATGCATGGATTACTGCCATTGTCACCCGCTACAAGGGCAAGGTAAAAGCGTGGGATGTGGTCAACGAACTGTTTACTGAAAATGGTGAGATCCGCAACAATGCCAATACCGATATCACTCCTTCGCATGTGCTGGTGTGGAGCCACTACATGGGCCGCGACTATGCGCTGAAGGCGTTTAACTACGCCCGTGCCGCCGACCCTGCAGCCGAACTGTACATCAATGACTTCAACCTGGAGATCAATAGCCGCAAGCTGGACTCGCTGATTGCATTTGTAACCGAGCTACGAGGCCGCGGCGCCAAGGTAGATGGCATTGGTACCCAAATGCACATAGCGTGGAATACCAGCCGTGCCGGTATAGAAAGCATGTTTCAAAAGCTGGGCGCTACCGGGTTAAAAATTCGTATTACAGAGCTGGACATCCGCACCGTGCTGAATAGTGCTGCCGGCCAACCCACGCCGCAACTGATGGCCTACCAGGCCGATATGGCCCGCTTTGTGGTGGAAAGCTACTACAAGCATGTACCACCGGCCCAGCGTGCTGGTATCACCGTGTGGGGCGTGATCGACCGCCTGAGCTGGCTGTGGAATAATGGCCGCGAGTTCCCGCTCTTTTACGACAATGACTACAAGCGCAAACCATCGTACGCAGGTTTGCTGCAAGGCATGCGCAGTTCCAATTAAGCGTTTCCATAAGCAAGCAGTTTTTTTACCCGAAGGGACGATTTCGTCTCGTCCCTTCCTCTTTTTTTCTGGCTGCTTGTACGCCGTTTGCCGCCCCTTTTTGTTTTTACAAATGACTAAACGATAAGACCAATGACAGTGCTTTCTCCCGCCCCCGATTATTTCGGCCAACTGCCAGATATTCCTTACGAAGGCCCCGGCACCGATAATCCGCTGGCATTTGAATACTACAACGCCCAGCAGCTGGTAGCTGGCAAAACCATGAAGGAGCATTTGCGCTTTGCCTGTGCTTACTGGCATTCTTTCAATGGCAA
>JALOMC010000123.1 GCA_025455665.1 Chitinophagaceae bacterium
CAGTTGAGTTTTAAAAAAAAGAGAGGCTGAAAAGGAAGGATAAGGCTCAATGGTAGTGCAAATGGCAGCTCAAGGCGGTTTGCCGGGCAGGTGAAACAACACAGCCGGCCACGGCAGCCAGCGGGCGGTACGCCGGCCAACAGGTATTTTATAGCGAAGCATACCGGGCATGTGCAATCGTTTGCGGCTTTTAACAGAAGGGGTCGTTATTCCCTTCCAAATGCTAATGTCGGGAAGAAATGCTGAAAAATGTAACCGATTACATAAAAAAATTTGTTTCGGGTTTTTCTATAGCTTTACCAGCGCTATGTAAACGATTGTAGCCTAATGGGAAAAGAAGTCACCATCTATGATTTGGCCGACCGGCTCAACATCTCTATTGCGACCGTTAGCCGGGCGCTGAACGATGACCCGGTAGTGAGCAAAAAGACCAAAAAGAAAATTTTTGACCTGGCCAAAGAGCTGGGCTACCGCCACAACCGTTTTGCCAGCAACCTGCGCCGGCAAACCACCCATACCATAGGCGTGCTGGTGCACGAACTGAACAGCAACTTCATTACCTCCGTACTGGCCGGCATTGAGAGCGTGACCACCGAGGCAGGGTATGATATCATTATTACCCACTCTTCTGAGCGGTTTGATAAAGAGCAGGCCAACGCCAGCAATCTCTTTCACAAGCGGGTCGACGGGCTGATTGCATCGCTGTCCTTTGATACCAATCATCTTGATCATTTCAAACCATTCGACGATAAGAATATCCCCGTGGTATTTTTTGACCGGGTAGAAGAGAACAGCGATTCGATCAAAGTAGTCATCGATAACTACAAATGCGGCTACCAGGCTACCCGCCACTTGTTTGAGCAAGGCTGCAAGCGGGTAGGCCTTATTACAGCCAGCCTCCAGCGAAACGTGTATGCCCGCCGCCACCGCGGCTATGTAGATGCCCATTATGATGCCAAAGTGCCGTTGGATGATCGGCTCATTATGATAAAAGACCTGAGTGAAGAAAGCGCTGTGGAAGCGGCTTTGGAAATATTGGACATGGACGAGCAGGAGCGTCCCGACGGCCTGTTCATTACCAACGATTTTGTGGCAGCAGTATGCATGCAAAAGCTAAAGGAACATGGTATCCGCATTCCTCAGGATATTGCTGTTGTTGGTTTCAATAATGATGTCATCAGTCGTGTGGTAGAGCCACACCTTTCCACCATTGACTATCCGGGCCGCGACATGGGCGAAATAGCTGCCCGCAACCTCATCAATCACCTGAAAGGTCTGGCCGATATACGGCAAACCAGCACCATTATTGTGCGTTCGGAGCTGCTTATCCGGCAGTCCTCGCTTCGTCATCCTTAACCCTCTACATCCGTATTTGTACATGTGGAAGAAAGCAATTTTGTGGGCCGCTGCAGCGCTGGCCAGTCTGATAGCCACTGCTGAAACAGGATACGAACTGTGGCAGCGATATGCCCCGCCGGCACAGGCCACAATAGCCAGCCAGTACCGTTCCTTGTTGGCTGTGCACTTTCGGTCTGGCACCCCTACCGATAGTGTGCTGCTGGCCGAGCTTGACCGGGCGTTTCAGGGTATGCTGCGCAGCCGGCCCCGGCTTAGCCCAAGTCCTCAGTCGGCGGGCCTCATCATTCAGCTTTTTCAGGAGTCTGCTGTAGCTGCTTGGTGGCCCTCATCGGTGCCACAGCAGTGCGGGCCCGAGGGCTTTGCGGTGCATCATCGGGTTGTGGCGGGCCGGTCGCAGGTATTCATTGGCGCCAACACCAGCATTGGGCTGCTGTACGGTACTTTTCATGTGCTGCGCCATATGGCCGCCGGCAGACCATTGGCCGGGGTGGCCACGGCGGGGGCATCGGCACCGGCTACCCGCTGGCGCATGCTCAATCATTGGGATAATCTGGATAGATCGGTGGAGCGGGGCTACGCTGGTCAGTCCATTTGGAACTGGCATACCCTGCCCGACTATATTGATCAACGCTACATAGATTATGCCCGTGCCAATGCATCTATTGGTATCAATGCGGTAGCACTCACCAATGTAAATGCCAACGCTACCGTGCTCACACCTGCTTATCTGGAAAAAGTAAAAGCCCTGGCGCAGGTGTTCAGGCCCTATGGCATCCGCATTTTTCTTACAGCCCGTTTTAGCGCCCCCATCGAAATAGGCGGACTGAAAACGGCTGACCCGCTGGATACCGCCGTGCAAGGCTGGTGGCAGCGCAAAGCCGATGAAATTTATCAGCGCATCCCCGATTTTGGTGGTTTTTTGGTAAAGGCGAATTCGGAGGGGCAGCCTGGCCCGCAAAACTATGGCCGCCACCACGCCGATGGGGCCAACATGCTGGCCAAAGCACTGGCACCGCATGCCGGTGTGGTTATCTGGCGGGCTTTTGTATACAGCCACGAAACGCCCGAAGATCGGTTCAAGCAAGCGTATCAGGAGTTTGTGCCACTTGATGGCCGCTTCGATAGCAATGTACTGGTGCAGGTGAAAAATGGCCCGATCGATTTTCAGCCCCGCGAACCTTTTCACCCCCTGTTTGGTGCGCTGCCCCGCACACCCACTATGATGGAGTTTCAACTGACACAAGAGTACCTTGGCTTTGCTACCCACCTGGTGTATTTGGGCCCCATGTTTACCGAAGTACTGGGTACCGATACGCATCGCCCTACCGCGGGCAATACAGTAGCTGATGTCGTGTCGGGCAAATCATTTGGCTACACCCAAACCGGCATGGCCGGCGTGTCCAATATTGGTGCCGATCTCAACTGGACGGGGCACCCGTTTGCACAGGCCAACTGGTATGCGCTGGGCCGGCTCGCCTGGAATCCTCGCCTGGATGCGGCCAGCATTGCCAATGAGTGGATTGCGCAAACATTTACCCAGCAACCAGCTGCCGTTGCCAGCATCAGGCAAATGATGATGCAGTCGCACGAAGCGGTGGTCAATTATATGACACCACTGGGGCTGCACCACATAATGGGCTATGGCCACCACTATGGGCCGGCACCATGGTACGATAAAGCCAGCCGGGCCGATTGGAATTGCACGTACTTCCACCGGGCCGATCAGCATGGCATTGGCTTCGATAGAACGAGTACCGGTAGCAATGCCCTACAGCAATATGCACCGTATTGGCAGCAGCAGTGGGCCAGTGCCAAATCAACGCCGCTGTCGTTGTTGTTGTGGTTTCATAAAGTAGGCTGGAGTGAAGGGCTACCCAATGGTAAAACCTTGTGGCAAAACATGGCTTTGCAATATCAGCAAGGCGTACAGCAGGTGCAACAGATGCAACAAAGCTGGGCGCAGCTGAGGCAGGCTGTGGATGAACGCCGGCACCAGCAGGTCACGCAATTGTTGCACATTCAGGCATCAGAGGCAGTATGGTGGCGTGACGCCTGTCTCTCTTATTTCCAAACATTTTCAAAACAACCCCTGCCAGCCGGTGTACCAGCGCCACAGCATCCATTGGAGTACTATCAGCAACTGCGTTTTCCGTACGCCCCTGGCCAGGCCCATTAAATCCAGTACCAACGTATGAGTAAGAAAATAGCCCTTGTAACAGGAGGAGGCAGCGGTCTCGGCAAAGCCATTGCAGCTGCGTTTATAGCACAAGGCATCACCACCATTATTTGCGGCCGGCAGGCCGATAAGCTGGCTGTGGCAGCCGCCGAACTGGGGCCGCTGGCTATACCACAAGTGGCCGATGTAACGGAGTTGGCTGCGCTGCCGGCTTTGGTGCAGCAGTTGGAGCAAACTGTAGGGCCCATCGAAATATTGGTGAACAATGCCGGCATCAATATGAAAAAGCCGTTGACCGAAGTAAGCGATGCCGATTTTCAGCAAATACTGACCACCAATGTGTGTGCGGTGTTTGCACTCAGCCGCGAAGTAGCCAAGGGTATGATTGAACGCAATAGCGGCTGCATCATTCACATCAGCTCAATGGCAGCGCAGTATGGCTTGCCCAAAGTGATTGCTTATTCGGCGGCTAAGTCTGCCATCGATGGTATGACCCGTGCCATGGCGGTAGAGCTATCGCCGCTGGGTATTCGGGTAAATGCCATTGCACCCGGATTTATCTACAGCGATATGACAGCCAAAGCGCTGGACAGCGATCCGGAGCGCAAGGCCCGTGTATTTGCCCGCACCCCCATGGGCCGTATGGGCCAGCCCGAAGATATTGGGGCGGCAGCTGCCTACCTGGCCAGCGATGCAGCCCGGTTTGTAACCGGCGTGGTACTGCGAATAGACGGAGGAAATGCAATCGGCTTTTAAAATGCACAAGTGGCCTGTTTTTTTGATGTATTGGCTGAGCAGCTCGATGGCTGTAGCACAGCCCTCGCTTTTACGCGATGGCAGCGCTGCAGGCTACCAGGCCTTGCAGGTACAGGCTATTGTGGTAGATAGTACCGAACAGGCGCTGCTGCAGCATTCGGCCCGCTTGTTGCAGCAAGATCTGTTGGCCGTGACCGGTAAGCAACCTGCTATTGTACATCATTTGCCGAAAAAGAGCACGGGTACCGTGCTGCTGATCGCCACCTTGACAGGCGGCTCGCAACTGCGGCAGTTGCAGTCCAGTGGCCAATGGCAGCCATCCATCCGGCAGGGCCAATGGGAAGCTTTTGAGATAAAAGCACTGCCGGCTACACCGCAAAGAAGTGCTGTACTGGTACTGGCCGGGACCGACCGGCGGGGTGCGGTCTACGCTGTAGCCAGCTTCAGCCGGCAGCTGGGTGTATCGCCGTGGTACTGGTGGGCCGATGTACCCATTCGCCGGCGCACTGCTTTGCATTATCATGCACAGACACACCTGGTCGATAGTCCGGGCATTCGCTACCGTGGCATTTTTATCAACGATGAAGCCCCGGCACTTGCTGGCTGGAGCCGCGAAAAATTTGGCGGCTTCAATCACCGGTTCTATGAAAAAGTATTTGAGCTGATGCTACGCCTGAAAGCCAACTACCTGTGGCCTGCCATGTGGGGCAATGCTTTTTACGACGACGATAGCCTGAACAGGCAGCTGGCCGACGATTGGGGCATTGTGATTGGTACCTCGCACCATGAACCCATGATGCGGGCCCACGACGAATGGCGCCGCTACGGTCAACGCCGGTTGTGGAATTATGACAGCAGCCGTCATGCCTTGCTCGATTTTTGGGAGCAGGGCATGCGCCGGGCCAGCAACGAAAAAATAGTAACCGTGGGCATGCGGGGCGATGGCGATGAACCCATGAGTCGCGAAACCGCTATTGGCCTGCTGCAGCGCATTGTGGCCGACCAGCGCCAACTGATAGCCAACGTGACAAACCAGCCCGCGGAGGCCACACCACAGCTATGGGCGCTGTACAAAGAAGTACAGGACTACTACGACCAGGGCATGCAAGTACCCGACGATGTAACGCTGCTTTTTTCGGATGACAACTGGGGCAATATCCGGCGCCTGCCCAACCCCGCCGATGCGCCACGCAAGGGTGGGTATGGCATCTACTATCATTTCGATTATGTGGGAGGGCCTCGCAATTACAAATGGGTGAACACCAACCACGTGGCTCGCATTTGGGAGCAAATGCACCTGGCGTGGCAGTACCAGGCCAGGCGTATCTGGATTGTAAATGTGGGTGATATCAAGCCCATGGAATTGCCTACCAGTTTTTTTCTGGACATGGCATGGCGCCCCGACCAAATGACGCTGGCCTCCGCAGCACAATACAGCCGCCGCTGGGCGGCTGATCAGTTTGGCGAAATGGCCGCACCAACGATTGCCCGCCTGCTGGATGGCTACACCAAAATCAACAGCCGACGAAAGCCTGAGTTGATAGATGCCCGCAGCTTCAGTTTTGAGCAGGGCGAATGGCGCAGGCTGACAGAAGAGTACAACGTACTGGCCCGGCAAGCGAAGCAGCTACAACCACGCCTGCCGGCTGCTGCACAGTCGGCATACTTTCAGCTGGTGCAGCACCCGGTGCAGGCCGGTGCCAATTTGTACCAGCTGTATTACCATGCGGCGGCCAACGATTATTGGTATCGGCAGGGCGATACCCTGGCCAATAAGCATGCGAGGCTGGTGGAGCATTGCTATCTGCAGGATTCATTACTCAGTGTGTCTTTTCACCAACTAAATGGTGGTAAGTGGAACCACATGATGAGCCAAACACATATTGGCTATACCAGCTGGCAGCAGCCACCACGCAATGTGATGCCGGCTGTAAAGTACATGGACAAGCCGACGGACCTGCGAATGCCGCCGCATGCGCCCGGTTGGTGCGTCAGCATTCCAGCTGCCAGTTATCAGCAGCTTCAGCAGGGGGCAGGCACTACCTGGCAGCGGCTGCCCGGCCATAGCCGTACCGGCTACGATGCTATGACTACCTGGCCCGTGACACATGCCGCTCTGGCACCCAATGCAGCACCCCGCCTCAGCTACCAGTTCCAATTGCCCGATACTTCCGATTGTTGGTTGCAGCTGCATTATTCGCCATCGCTCAACTATTGGCGGCTGCCGCAAGGCATGCAAATAGCGGTGTGGTACAATGGGCAACGGCTCGCTTCCTTGGGTGTAAATGCGGATGAGAAAAAGCCCAGGGTTTGGGATGCCTGGGTCACGGATAATATTATCAGGCTAACCATGCGGCTGCCCAAAGGAAAGCCCGGCCAGCAGCAATTGCAGGTGGCGCATCTTCATCCTGGTTTGGTACTGCAGCATGTGGTCATTCACAGCGGCTGGCAGCATACCAACCTGCCACCGCCAGCCGGTGTGTGGACAAACCAACAACCTTCACGTATAAATGATTAAAGCATGATAAACACCAGATTGCTAAGAATGCTGTATGCGCTGCCCGTGCTGTTACCTGCCGTGGTAGCCTGTGCGCAGCCGTCGCTGAAAGGAGCCTATGAAAAGCGTTTTAAAATAGGTGCAGCCGTCAACGAAGCACAAGTAGCGGGCAAGCCGGCAGCTGACTCGGTGCTGTTGCTCCGGCATTTTAATGCCGTAACGCCAGAAAACATTATGAAGGCCGAGGTGATTCATCCGCAATGGATGCAGTACCGCTTTGCACCAGCCGACGCATTGGTGGCATTTGCCCGCCGGCACGGTTTGCAGCTCAATGGGCACAC
>JALOMC010000124.1 GCA_025455665.1 Chitinophagaceae bacterium
ACCCACCAATGCAGCTTTTGACAAACTACCGGCCGGCACTGTAGAGAGCCTCCTGAAGCCGGAGAAAAAAGCCGATCTTGAAAACATACTGGGGTATCACACCTATGTGGGCGTACTGCAAGGAGCACTGCTACAAGACGGCATGGAATACGACATGGTTTATGGCGGGAAAATAAAGATCTCCAGAAAGGGCGAGCAAATACTGGTAAACAACCAGCCAGTAGTGGCCAGTATTTCAGCCAGCAATGGCACGATTTACGTCATTGAGGCGGTAATGCTGCCACCGTCAAAATAACACAACCCGTAGCAGCAAAAAGCAGCTGGCGCTACCAGCTGCTTTTTGCCCCCCACCAGCGCACTACTCATACTTGCCCGCCAAGTATTTTGATGCGCATCACAGCGGCAATACTTTCTGCCCTGCGTTTCATCAGGTTCGCTCTCTCGCCTGCAAACATTTCATCGATCGTATTCATCATCAGGCCTGCCCACCTCTTAAATGCCTCTTCGCTGAGCGGTATACGGCTGTGCAGCCGGGCATACACCACATTTTCCCAAAACTGATACATCACCGGCAGATGAGCCTCCCAATGCGCAGGAGTCATGTGTGCAAAATATGGCTGCAATACATCATTGGTATTTACAGCTTCGTAAAACGCATCAATGATTGCTTTTACATCTGCAGGTGTCTCAATATCACGCTTCATAGAACATTGCATTTATTGAATACCGGTGAAACATGGAAAATGCGACGCTTACAGATCACGGCGCTTAAAAATGTAAAGCGACCACAAAAAGGGAAGCGCCGCCCATAACATCAGCACAGCAAACGCCAGCACAAGACCAGGACCATCGCCAAATGCATTTCTGAAAATAGCACCGGTATAGCCCATCATGGCCGATGCGTCCATTTGCATGATATTCAGTATCCGGGCCAGATCAAGTGGGTTGAAGGCCGATAACAATACGATCGGCTTTTCTATGGGGTAGTCACCAAACTGAAAAAGCAAAAACAGCACCAGTCCATCAAATAAAAGTGCCAGGTACAACCAGATAAGCATCGACACGCCAATCCCCTTCGCTTTATCGCGGCTGGTAATAGCCGCCAGCATAGCCAGGGCTACGAATATGACCGAAATAACGCAGCCGGTGAGAATCAGTACCCAGGCAGTAGCTGCATCGGCCAACAGCAAAAGTGGAATACCAGTAGCGAATAAAAAAGCCAACATCAGACACAACGACAATCCAATGAACAGACTGATCCATATATGTCCACGCCTGACCGGCTGGCTGATGAGCAGTTCAATAAACTCGGCACTGTTGTATACATAAATGGTAGCAAACAACAGCGATACAAGCGGCACCACCAGTAATACCACATTCAGTATAGTGATGGCTGCCTTGCCAGCACTATCTTCAGTACCAAATACCGTCCACGACAGGATTGCCAGGAGCACAGCATAGGCCAGCACCATCCTGTTTCGCAAAATGTCAATCACAATAAATCGAATAATCCTGATCATGCCTGACTCCTCCTTAGAACAGCAGTTATTGCCTTTGAAAGCCGCTCTTCACCTGCTTCTTCTTTCAGGTGCTCACTACTTCTGTGAAAAGCTACAGCCCCGTCGTGCATGAGTATCACCTCACTTACCATTTCATCGAGCTCGCTTAGCAGGTGCGAGGTAATGAGGACCAACCTACCCATGCGGCGCTCAGCTGCAATCTTCTCCTGCAACAGGGCTGAAGACAAAGGGTCAAGTCCGGCCGTAGGCTCATCCAGAATCAGCATACGCGGCCGAAACATAAAAGCAATAACCGCACTTACCTTTTGGCGGGTACCGCCACTCAATGTTCGCATCCGCTTATCCAGCAAATGATTCATACCGAAAGCATGGTATAAATCATCATCCACCGCTGCACTTTCTGCACGAAGACTGCGCATGGTATCCAGCACCTGGCCCACGCTCATGTTGTCAGGATACCGGCCAATCTGAGGCATGTAACCAATAAACTGCCGATAGGATACCGCCCCTTTTATATCCAATCCATCAAAAAAAATGGAGCCGCTATCGGGCAATACCATGTTCAAGATGGTCTTTATCAAAGTAGTCTTGCCACAACCGTTCGGACCAATCAGCGCAATGCTGGCACCCGAAGTCATTTGCAGGCTCACGTCGTTCAGCACCTGCAGGCGACCAAATCGCTTGTTCAGCGATACAATATTTACCAAAGGGGCCATGGCTTCATGCTTGGCTTTGTATCAATAAAATTTTCAGGCGTGAGGCTCGGAAACACTTTCTCCGAACGATCGAGCAACTGTACCAGAAAACTGCGAAACAGCAACATAGCAGCGGGCTTACGCTCTATTACGGCGCTAAACATTGTAAGTGGCCTGAAAGGAATATCGCCAAATCCATTTCTATCCAGATCGTAGCCCTCATAGCGCTGCCAGTAGTTCATCAGCAATGTATTCAACACTACCGAACCATTGGTACCGATATCAAAAGTATTGGCCATAAAATTGTTACGCAGAATGGCATTGTCCATGCAACTGGCCTGTACCTGCATCGCCCATCCATTTCTTTTGAATAGATTGTCCAGAATTTGCATTCTGCTGGTACCCTCCATCCAAATACCTGAGGTGTTATCGATAAATCGATTTCCCTGCAGATGACTATCGCTGATTTCCTTCAGTAAAAGACCGTAGGCAGCATCTCCCCAGTTTTGCTCAAAGCAATTGTTCATCATAGACACCCGCCGGGAGTACATCACCGCTACGCCGGCTCCATTCTCCCTGAATATGTTCCCCACATACGCATCATCATTCGAAAACATGAAGTGTAATCCGTAGCGCAGATTGCGGCATGAGAGATTTCGCCAGATGATTGCATGAGATACAAACTCAAAGTAGATGCCATCCCGATGTCCCTGAATACTGTTGTGAATGATTTGCAGGCTATCACTTTTCCAGCAATGAATGCCATTACCAATTTGCTGCTCTTCTTTTCCGTAGGCTTCCAATACATTGTTTCTAATGATACAGTGCTTGCCGTACTGAATATAAATGCCGAAGAAATTGTCAATCAAACGGTTTTCTTCTATCACCACATCATTAGCATCCATCACCTTAATCCCACCGGGATCATCGAGACTGGCCATACCAGATCGCCGCACACAAAACCCTCTCACTACCACACCATCAGCCTTTATCGTTAGCACTTCGTACTTGTATGCACCGTCCAATACCGGCATGCCGATGCCCAGCAGTAGCACCCGCTTGTCTACCAAAATATTCCCCTCGGTGTATACCCCGCCGTGCACCAGCAGCGTATCGCCATGATGGCTGGCGCTAAGGGCTGAGCGGATCGACGAGAAGGCTTTTCCTTTGCCTACCGAAATACATCGCCCCCATGATGACAGCACTACACAAACGCCGACAAGTAATATAAACGCGGCTCTCATCGCAACAATTTTATAAGGTCAGCCCAACGCATCATGGTACTATCCGGCGCAGCATTTTTTGCAGCTGCCTCGCTGGCAAAAGCAGCCACATCGCCCAGCATGGGTCCTTTAAAACGGTTTGCCCGAACAAAGAACAGCTCCTCTACCGGTACCAGGGTGTGATCGTGATCGAAACTGGCAACCCAGATTGCTCGCCATGCTGCAGCATCGTGGCTGGTTCTATAGGCGTTTAAACAGGTCAGATCATCAAACTTGTAATAGCGCCCCTTTTTCGTTTGTATTTCTGCAGCAAACCGTGGATCGGCAATCGTCATCCGGCAGTGCTCACACTTATCAGATCCAAATACAATTGGCTGAGGGCCGGTTTGGCTGCAGCACACCACCAAAAGGCAAGCAGCACTCACAGCTATCCTTTTTCCCAATCGTAATTTTTTCAACCAGCTACCGCTGCGAACAACCGCCAGCAGCAAACACAAACCAGCCAATATAAACAGCCACCCGCCTGCATCGGGCACTGAATAGGCCCCGAAATTCAGGAGTTGTTTGAAACCAATCAACGGCGGCTGATATGCCATTCCCGGCACCTTAATAGCAGCATTTGGATCTAGGTCGTGCCCGTAATTGTATTCCCATCGCCAGAAATCAACCATGGCGATGATGCCAAACAACACAAATGCCCAGAAACCAACCACGAGCCAACGACGGCGGGCCATGACTGCGATGAGTAAAAACAGCAATCCAAACCCGGCAATAAAAAATGGCAGCAACCGAAACTCAATGAATGCTTCGCTGTGCAGCGTTTGCATGCCGATGTAGTGGTTCAATCCATTGATGATTTCTACATCGCCACCCAGGCCACCCGGATAAATTTGAAGCAGCAGCCCCTCGGGATACTGCGGCGCATCCAGCTCGATGCGCCAAAGCGGCACAAACAGCGCCCAAACCATACAGGCTGCAGCCAGTGCAATCAGGCATCTTGACCCCCGGTCCATCCGATTAGTAGTCATATGTACTCCCTTGCTTTACCGGACCAACGAAAAGGTGTGCAGGTGCAGCCGCACCTGCCCCCTTTCGTATCTTAACCACTCCACTTTATTTATTTGTTGCTGCCGGCGCCTTTGGCTGATTGGTTCCTACGCTAAAGCTGAGTGGCACATTGCTTCCGGCCGGCGACACCCTGATATAGCCTTGCATTTCCTGGTGCAGTGCACTACAGAAATCGGTGCAATACATTGGAAACATGCCAACCCGGTCGGGCACCCACTTCAGGGTGGTGGTTTCGCCCGGCATAATCAGTAGTTCGGCATTGGCAGCACCCTTTACAGCAAAGCCATGTGGCACATCCCAATCCTGCTCGAGGTTGGTAATATGGAAATACACTTCATCACCCAACTTAACTCCCTCAATGTTATCTGGCGCAAAATGCGAACGTATGGATGTCATGTACACATGAACCTGGTTTCCCTGCCGTACCACTTTCGATTCGGCCTCCCCTTTCGTCACATACGGATGCTTGTTTTCGCCAATTTTAAAAATCTTCAACTGCCCATTGTTCTTTATAAGATCGGCAGGTGCTGCTTGTGCATAGTGCGGCTCGCCAATCGTTGGAAAGTCCAGTATCATCTGCATCTTATCGCCACTGATATCGTACAGCTGTGCACTTTGTGCCAGTTCGGGGCCCGTAGGCAGGTAGCGATCCTTGGTGATTTTGTTGTACGCAATCAGGTACTTGGGCGATGGCTTGCGGGTATTGCCACCGGGTATACACAGGTGGCCTACCGAGTAGTAAGTCGGTACCCTGTCCACCACCTTCAGGTCTTTGATATTCCACTTGACCACCTCACTGCTCACAAAAAACGAAGTGTAGGCATTTCCCTTCCCGTCAAACTCGGTATGCAAAGGTCCAAGGCCCGGCTTCTGTACCTCGCCATACAATGCCGCTTCGTACTTCACTACCGGTATTCCCTCGTACTCGCCATCATAAGCTTTGCTGGCAATGGCTTGCTGCAGCTTATCAAAACTGAATACCGGTATGAGGGCTGCCAACTTACCACTACCCACAATGAATTCACCGGTAGGATCCACATCGCAACCGTGCGGACTTTTGGGGCAGGGAATAAAATAGCAGATGTCTTTCAACTCCGATACATCCAATACCGTCACCTCAGTTTTTATGGTGGAGCTGCCACTGTGGGTTGCTTCGTTCCACTTATTGTGAGCGTATTTCACTTTCACCTTTTTGCCCTTGCCAGCTTTCAGATACTCTTCTGCCTTTTTCCAGTTCACTGCCATGATAAAATCTTTATCGCGTTGCGATGCATTTACCTCCAGCAGCGTATTGGCCTGTTCGGTATTGTAGCAGCTGAAAAAGAACCAGCCGTGTGATTTAGCCCGGCCACAGCGTGCAAGATCAAAGTTGACACCCGGTGTTTTTAATTGAAACGCAATATTCATTTCACCACTCTCCTGGTTCACACTTACAAAACTGATATGCCCCTTGAAATTCTCTTTGTAGGTATTGATCGGAACATCGCCATTTGCATCATCGGCTGGTACACTAAAGCGGGTACCCGCCACGATGTACTCAGAATTTTCGGTGCCAAATGGTGAACTATGGTTACCACCACTGTTTGGCAGCTCAATGATTTCGGCAGTCCGAAATGTCTTCAGATCAATTCGTGCCAGGCGAGGGGTATTGTTGGCATTGGCAAAAACCCACTTGCCATTGATTTCCCCATTGGTTTGGCTCATTTCGGTGTGGTGCAGGTCGTCCCAAGGCACAAAACCGTGCGAAGTGTTCAGCATCGGCTTGGTTTCTTCGCTGTAGCCCCATCCCTTTTCCGGATCTACCGAAAACACAGGCACTACCCGCAACAGCCGTCCGCTGGGCAGGCCGTATACGCTCATTTGTCCGCTGAAGCCCCCCGATACAAAGTTGTAAAACTCATCATGCTTACCGGGCGGCACGTATGCTTTTGATGCATCGCCCATGGCCACGTTGCCGGCATTTTTTGGCTTACAGGCCGGCAGGCATATTGCCAATATCAGTATGGCGCCCAACCAGGGTACGCAGTGGCTGATTGTTCTTTTCATGTTGCGTTGTTTGTGGATGATGAAATCGTTTGAGCTCATTTTGTACCATCGTTTTTGCGCATGAATTCAAAAATTTGGCGAGCCTCGTCGTCGCTCAGATTCTGATTGGGCATGCGCACCAGGCACAATTCCAGTTGCGCCTGTACTTCGGGGTCTTTATCAATCATCGGGTCAGGATTGGTAATGAAGTTCAGAATCCAGTATGGCTGTCTTCTTGCGGTCACGCCTTTCCAGCCAGGCCCCACCAGGCGTTCGTCTGTCGTTTTGTGGCACGAAAAGCATTTGGTACCCGCTATTGCCTCTCCCTTGCCGGCAAGGCCAGCATCCAGGGCGCCAAAAGCGGTGTTGCCGGCATTGTATTTTCCTTCGCCCCGCTTGGGGTCGTAGCTGGAAGCGTCGGCCACCATGCTTTTCGGGGCGTTCTTCGTCTGGCCTTCGCTGCTGGCAGGCTCCTGCCCTCCACAAGCCATCAGCATCGTGAGGGCCACGGCCGTCAATACGGTGAAAATCGGTTGCTTCATGTTGGTGATCTTTATATTTGATTAATTGAAAATGAAAAGCCTTACTAGCTGTAAATCATTTATTTACAGCACATTTTTCACCGCTGGTGCCGGCTTGGTGGTTTTGCGAAATCAAAGCTACCTGCGCTGTCAAGGGCTTCTTTATGACCCGAGTCATAATGATATAAATCATATTTCGGGCCTGCTGGCTGCAGCCTGAAGTGCTGCACAAAAGCTGGTCACGGGTGTTTTTTGCTGCCGATCGGGCATGAAGACAAGGCAAACGCGGGTTTTGTATTCACAGCGACCAAGAGCCGGCCGTCGACCGCCATTTTTGGCAATGAAATTGTGTACACGCCGCTTAAATTGCCGTCCGAAAAAGAAAGAGGTACTGAAAAAGCATTGCCCACTATGATTGATACACTTAAGGAAGCGCTGACACTTTCTCCCGAATAGCGAAGCTGCCGAGCAGTACAAGCAGGTGCTGCAGCGCAGCTATGGCCATCAAAAAGCGCAGCTGGGTCTGGCGCAATGCTATTTTCAGCTGGGAAACTTTTCGGCCGCCACCGTGGTGTACGAGCAGCTCGAGCAGCAGCTTACCGATCATGATTTGATTCGGTACATCAAATGCCTGGTAAAGGATAAAAACCTGGCCAAGGCCGCCAGCCTATACCAGGGCCTGCTGGCGCTGCGCCCGGCGCTGGCCGACGCCGAACTGGACGCACTGCTGCGCCTGCCGGGCGGTGCAGCTACCCAACAGCGCCCCGGCAAGGACTACTGGGACGGTGAAGGAGCCGAACACCTGATGGCCGAAGAAGACGACATGATGGCTGAACTGGCCGAAACCCTATTTATGGAAAAGCCGGACATCGACTTTTCGAAAGTGGGCGGCTTGCTAAAAGTAAAGGACGAAATAGCGCTGAAAATAATACGCCCGCTGCAGCTCCCCGAGCTGTACAAGGCCTATGGCAAAATAATTGGTTGTGGCATTTTACTATATG
>JALOMC010000125.1 GCA_025455665.1 Chitinophagaceae bacterium
GCACTGAAGAAAAGGCTGCTGAATAAGCTATTCAAACGCTGTTTTGCAGAAAGGTCCCGCTCAAAAAAAGCGGGACTTTTTCTTTGTAGCCCAATGTCTGTTTTGCAATAAATATCTCTGCTGAAATGGCCACCCATCTGAATGTTGAAATCAAGGCGACGTGCCGCCAGCCTGCTGAAGTGCGACGCCGATTATTGGCTGCAGGCGCTGACTTTAAAGGCACCGATCATCAAACCGATACGTACTTCAACGTGCCTGACGGACGATTGAAACTACGGCAGGGCCCCATAGAAAATGCCCTGATACACTACCAGCGCAGCAACGATGCTGCTCCCAAAGGCTCTGCCGTCACCATGACAGTTGTGCCACCAAATAGTGATTTGAAGCAAGTGCTTGCGCATGCTTTGGGCGTGTTAGTAGAGGTGGTAAAAGAGCGGGAGATCTATTTCATTGATAATGTAAAGTTTCACCTTGATACGGTGCCCGGCCTGGGTAGCTTTGTAGAGATTGAAGCAATCGATTTGCACGGCAATTTTCGGGTGCTGACCATCTGCACCAGCAGTGTCGCCACTACATGCAGTTGCTGGATATAACCACTACTGCGCTGCAAGCCATGAGCTACAGCGATATGCTGCTGGCTAAATCGGAATAGCCGGTGAGGATGCTATTTGATGATCACAGTGCCCAATTCGGCAGTTATGTCGCGTTCAATGCGCTTCAGCTCCAGGTGTACTTCCATCAGCTGTTGTTGTGTATCAGCGTCGGCGCTTTGCTGCAACTCTTGTTGGTTTTGTTCTACCATCCGCTTTAGCTTTCGCAGCCTGAAATAATTGACCGATAATTTGGAGTCCTTCAGGCTTTGCTCGATCTCGTTGGTCTTCTTGCCTTGTATCATTTCTTCCCAACGAGGGCTTAGTTCGTACGGAAACTCCAGTAATGAGATAACGAGGCGGTTGATAGACTCGTCGGTATAATACACAAACGATTTTTCGGTAGGCGCCAATCCGGCATCGTACCAGCTTTTGTATAGCTGATAGAGCTTTTCCAGTTCGGCATTGTCAAAGTGAAAATCTTCGAGGCTTTTGAAGATGAAGGTGGCCACGGTTTCGCCGTCAATGGGTGTCACCGGCGTATCGGCGTCTGCCTGTAAGTTCACTTCGCCGAAAGGTAGCAGGCCGTATAGCAGCAGGCTGCGTATCACCGCTCTTTCCTGCAATTCATTGCCCAGCAGTAAGGCAAGGTTTGCATCCAGTTGTTCTTCATCGGCAGGGTCGGCATCCAACTGCGGCGCCGATTGCTCCTGCAGCTGCTTGCGTTGTTCCTTTTGCAGTTTTTCGCGTACAAACTTGTTCACCAGGCTGATCAGTCCTTCCTCATCTACCCGCAGTAGCGAGGCTGTTTGGCGGATGTAATCCTGCTGTCGTGAAAAGTCTTCTGTTTTGTCAATCTTGCTGATGCTTTCCGCAATGCGATTGACTACCTCGCTGCGTTTCTGGCTATCGTTGCCAGCCTCTTTCAGCGCTACTTCGGTCTGAAAAAGAATGAAGTCTTTTTTGTTTTCCTGTATGAAATTATTGAAGGCTTCTTTCCCTACCCGGTTCACATAGCTATCGGGGTCTTCATTGTCGGGTAGCAGTACCAGCTTTACATACAGGCCTTCTTGCAGGGCTAAATCAAGGCCACGCAAAGCGGCTTTTACACCAGCCGCATCACCATCGTACAAAATGGTCAGGTGTTTGGTGTACCTTTTTATCAGCCGCAGCTGATCAGGGGTAAGGGCAGTGCCGCCGCTGGCTACTACGTTTTCTACTCCGGCCTGGTGCAGACTTATTACATCGGTATACCCTTCTACCAGCAGGCATTCATTGTTGCGTTCTATGCTTTGCCGGCTAAAGTAGATACCGTACAGTAGCTTGCTTTTTACATACAACTCGTTTTCGGGTGTGTTGATGTACTTCGGCGCATTGTCGCGGTTTTTGATCAGGCGGGCACCAAAACCAATGACCTTGCCTATGTGATTGTGTACCGGAAAGATGATGCGGTCGCGGTAGTTATCCTGCAGGCCATAATCACGCTGCACTACCAGGCCTGTTTTCAACAGCAGCTCGGTATTGTACTGGTTTTTTACTGCTGTCCGGGCAAATGTATCCCGCTCGTTTGGACAATAGCCGAGTCCGAATTTGCGAATGGTAGCATCGGAAAAGCCACGGTGCTGCAGGTAGCTATATGCCACGGCTTGCCCCAATTCTGTATCCCACAGTTGCTCCTCAAAAAAGCGCTGCGCAAACTGGTTGATGATGAAAAGGCTATCGGCCGTTTGCTGTCGCTCTTTGTACTCCGGGTCAATCTCCGTTTCCTGAATTTCAATGTTGTACTTTTTGGCCAGCCAACGCAGGGCTTCCGCATAGCCCAGCTTTTCGTGCTCCATCACAAAGCTGATAGCATTGCCACTTTTGCCACAGCCAAAGCATTTGTATATTTCTTTGGACGGCGAAACGGTAAAGCTGGGCGTTTTCTCGTTGTGAAAAGGGCAAAGGCCGAGGTAATTGGTGCCCCGGCGTTTTAACTGCACAAAATCGCCCACTACCTCAGTAATGTTGATGGTGTTGATAATGCGCTGTACCGTTTCCTGGCTGATCACAGCGGCTAAATTATCGCTTCCACCGCTTGTAATGTCAGTTTTGCTGGCTGCGGGGCCATGAATTACATTTGAGTAGTATGAAACACCTGCATGTAGTGCTGGCTGGCATGGTGCTGCTACTGGCAGCCTGCCAATCGGGCAAGTATGAGTTGAAGTTTCACCCGGCGAATGGCGCGGTGTACAGCTTGCATACCAACAGTACGGGCACCATTGGCATGAAGGTGCTGGGTCAAACCGTAGAAACCAGTTTTGAAACCAGTGTGATCAGCCGTGCACAGTTCGACACCTTGCCCGACGGGCAAACAGCGGTCGATTTTTCCTATGAGGACTACAAAATCGGGCCGACCACGGTGGCTACCGATAGTATGCGCCAACAGGTGTCGCCTTTGGAGGATAGTGCCGGTCAGCAAATACTGGAGCTGATCAGAAAAGCTCGCTTTTCGGGCCGCCTGAATCAGCAGGGAAAGCTGGTGAGTAAAACAGGCGCCGATAGTATGTGGAAAGTGATTGAAGCATCGCTGCAGCCGCTGAGTGAACCCGTGCGTAGCCAGCTGGCTACTGCACTGAAACCACTGGTGAATGACGATATGCTGGTGGGTATAATGGACCAGTCATTTTATGTGTTGCCCGGCAAGCGGGTAGATGTAGGCGATAAGTGGCGCAATCAGATTCGTATGCAGTCGGTGATGAACATGACGATTCTGAACGAGTTTGAACTGCTGTCGGTGAAAAACAATGTGGCTGAAATTGGTGTGAAGGCGAAAATTACCAATACCGATTCAAAGGTGGCACTATCGGGCCTGGCCATGGCCGGCGCTCCGCATAGCCAGCAAGATGTCAAAAATGGGTTTGATGTTTTCGGTATGAAACTGGAAGCCCATTTCAAAGGCACGCAAGAAGGTGTGGTGTATGTAGACATGGGTACCGGTATTATGCAGGCAGCCAAACTGCACCAGGTGTTGGATGGCCATTTTAAGTTCAATGGCATGGAACTGCCGATGCTACTTGACATGAAAAATGAGTACAAGACTGCACGCCGCTAGTATTTCATGCTAAAACGCTGTTTCCCATGACAAGACCCCGCGTAAAGATCTGCTGCATCAGCAGTATAACAGAAGCAAAGCTGGCGGTAGCTTATGGTGCATCGGCACTGGGACTGGTAGGGCACATGCCCAGTGGTCCTGGTGTAATTGATGATGAATTGATAGCTGATATTGCCAGAAAAGTGCCTCCGCCGGTTGCCAGCTTTTTGCTCACCAGCCAGCAGCAAGTACCTGGCATAGTGGCGCATTATCAGCGTGTACACACTACTACCATTCAGATAGTAGATGAATTGGAAAACCGCGACTACGAAGCGCTAAGAAAAGCGCTGCCGCATGTCAAGCTGGTGCAGGTCATTCATGTACAAAATGAGCGGTCAGTAGCAGAAGCCATCGCCATTAGCCAGCAGGTAGATGCACTGCTGCTGGACAGTGGAAGCCCTGATAAAGCGGTGAAAGAACTGGGCGGTACAGGACGGGTGCATGATTGGTCGCTGAGCAGGCAAATAGTACAACAAGCAGCGACGCCGGTTTTTTTAGCGGGCGGATTGCGGCCCGACAATGTAAAGGCGGCCATAGAAGCCGTGCAGCCATTCGGCCTCGATTTGTGCAGTGGTGTGCGTACCAATGGACAATTGGATGAAGCCAAACTGGCAGCTTTTTTTCAGGCTATTGGCTAAAGGGTGCATTGCCGGTAAATGAGCCCGACAGTGGCTGCGGTCGCTTGTTGCCTGTGCTGCCAATCCGTTAAAAAAAACTCCTTTACAATACTTGCACGTAAGGCAAGGCTGCCGTAGTTTGAACCCTCGGACGGCTGGACAGCCGGCCTGGTCAACGTTCATCAAACCACACTTGCCCCATGAAAAAAACAAGTTACCTGCTGCTAGCAGGGCTGGCCTTGTTGGCCTGCAAAAAATCGGTTCAAACAGTAGAAACGGCGGACTTGCAAAATCCGCAAACAACGATGTCGGCCGCGGCTATCGATGATCATATCATCAGCACCGTAAAAGCGACCGGCAGCTTTGGCTGGCATCAGGCCAGCGACGACATGCTTTGGAGTGCCCTTGAGCTATCCGACCATGTGTTGTCGATTGGCTACAAAACAGCCGCTGCCCCTCAAGATATTTCGGCCAGTATTCATGTGCTGAAAGTGAACGAAGGCGACTGGGCGCAGGCCCGGCAGCTAGTGCTGCAAACCGTGCTGGAAGAGGAACGCCGCCTCAATCCTTCGCTGCAGGCCAGCGATATTTTGGCCTACGACGAATCGACCTTGCCGGTGCTGAATGTATTGGTGCGAAACATTGGCACCATCAAGCGGCTGCGCAGTAGCCAACTGGTGCGTTACGCCGATGCCATGGGCTATCACCCGGCTAATACGGGCCTGTTTGGAGTGGATGCTAACATTGCCCAAACCAGCAGCAGTGGCTGCGGTAGCAATGTGGCCGAAGCCGGGCTCACTTCGCCCGCCGATTTTACGACCATATCGCCCAATGCCCGCCAAAGCTGGAACTATGGCTTTCACGGCATACCCGCTGCCTGGAACAAAAGCAGCGGCGGCGGGCGGCGCATTATGATTATCGACACGGGCCTCAGTCCCGATCAAACCCTGTTCAGCTCCTTGTGGAATACAGGCTTGTCTAGTGGTCGCACGGTGCAGCGGGTGGTCACCTTGCGGCGGCCAGGCTTTTTGGGATTTGGCTTTGGTAGTGTAGAAACCAGCACGGCCGATGCTTGCGGCCACGGCACCAGTATGGCTGGCGCAGCGGTATCGCCCCGCAATGCCAGTGGCGGCACAGTAGGGGTGGCCTACAATGCAGGCCTTACCAGTGTGAGGGCCGCAGTAGATGTACTCATCAGCGAAAGCCGTGAAGTAAAAGGCGTGGCCGATGCATTTGTGCTGGCGGGCAACTCGGCAGACGTCAACATTGTGAGCATGAGCATGGGGAGCCTCACCAGCCAGGGAAGCATTAGCGATGCAGTCAATTTTGCGCACAATCGTGGCAAGCTCATCTTTTGCGCTGCCGGCACTTCATTTGGCCTTACTGCCGGTTGGTACGGCGTGGTGTTTCCTGCCAATATGAGTATAGTAAATGCTGTAACCGGGGTAAAAGATGATGGCCGTACCCGCTGCGATGCCTGCCATGATGGAAGCGAAGTAGACTTTACGGTAGTAATGGAAAAACGCAGCAACGGTCGTAAACCGCTGAGCACCGCCCAAAGCGGACTGGCGCCCAGCACCGTGGGCGGCAGCTCGGTGGCCACCGCTACCACCAGTGCTATGGCAGCCCTTATCTGGAGCCGTTTTCCTACACTCACCCGCGATCAGGTACTGCAGCGCATGATTTTGAGTGCCAGCAATTACCCGAGTAAAAACGGGAGCCTGGGTTGGGGCAATGTAAACGCCGACCTGGCTACCAATTAAGTATTCATAGGCTGACAAAAAATCACCGGCTGCTCAAGGATCGCTTCCCTGGCAGCCGGTGATTTTTTTGTGGATGCTACATTGGTAAAGGGCAGGGTTGTACGCTTTGCTGGTGCTTGTTGCTAATACCCCGCCACACTATCATCGCCGCGTTTATCGCCCACTACTTCCAGTTTGCCAGCTGGTGTTATCAGTATCATTTCGGTAGCACTCCAGTGGCCGCCTTCTACTATTTTGTATCCCATGGCTTCCAGGGCCTGCCGCACGGCAGCCGGAAAGTCTTTCTCCACCCGTACTTCATCGGGCAGCCATTGGTGGTGAAATTTTGGCTTGTTCACGGCATCAAAGGCATTCATACCAAAATCAATCACATTGACAATGCTTTGCAATACCGAGGTGATGATGGTGGTGCCGCCCGGGGTGCCCACCACCATGAAGGGACGGTTATCTTTCAGTACAATGGTGGGCGTCATGCTGCTCAGCATGCGTTTGCCGGGGGCAATGGCATTGGCTTTGCCACCAATGGCACCAAACATATTGGGCACGCCTGGCTGCACACTAAAGTCGTCCATTTCATTATTCAGAAAAAAGCCAGCGCCGCCTACCACTACTTTGCTGCCATAGCCACCATTCAGCGTCGTTGTTACACTTACGGCGTTGCCCTCAGCATCCATTACGCTCAGGTGGGTGGTTTCCATGCTTTCGGCCGGCGGGGTGCCTGCTTTTACCGCCGTGCTTACGCTGGCACGGGTGCTATCGTAGTCGGCCATGCGCTGTTGCAAGTAGGCTGGTGCTACCAGCCCTTTCAGGGGCACTTTCCAATAGTCGGGGTCGCCCAGGTGCTCCGCCCGGTCGGCATAGGCCCGGCGCTCTACTTCGGTTATCAGCTGTACGCTTTTAGCTGTCTGAAATCCGTAGGAAGGCAGGGGGCGGTTTTCCAGCATTTTCAGCATTTGCTGCAGCAGTATGCCACCACTGCTGGGCGGCGGCATCGATAGTATTTGGTAGCCTTTGTAATCAAAGCTGATCAGTTTCCTTTCCACGGCCTTGTAAGCTTTCAGGTCGGCCAGGCTGATGATGCCTCCACCGCGTTCCATCTCGTTTACAATCAGCCGGGCGGTTTCACCTTCATAAAAGCCGGCGGCCCCTTTGTCTGATATGCGCTGCAGGGTGCGGGCCAGGTCGGTTTGTAGCAAGGTATCGCCGGCTTTCCACGGGGTGGTTTTAAAAAACGCTGGCAACTGTGTGTTGTAGCGTTCCAGGGCCTGCTGCAGGGTATTCAGGCGGTTGGCTTCCCGCTCGGTAATGGCAAAGCCTTCGGCGGCCAGTTTAATGGCAGGCTTCAACAGCACTTTCATGGGCAGCCGGGCATATTTGAGCGATGCAAAAAGGCCGGCCGGTGTGCCGGGTACCCCGCTGGCCAGGTG
>JALOMC010000437.1 GCA_025455665.1 Chitinophagaceae bacterium
CGGATAGAGAACTTTATTTGTATGACACTTTTGAAGGCATGAGTGAACCTAGTGAAGCAGACAAGGACCTTCAAGGAAATGCAGCGAAACAGCTTTTGGAAACAAGTAATAAGGATGCTGGCGTATGGGCCTACAGCACACTGGATGAAGTGCGAGAAAACATGGCGAGGACTGGCTATCCAATGGAACGTATTCACTTCGTAAAAGGAAAAGTGGAAGACACTATCCCCGGCACTGTTCCCGAAAAAATAGCCCTGCTCCGTTTGGATACAGACTGGTACGAAAGCACCCGGCACGAACTCGTCCACCTGTATCCACGACTGGCGGAGAATGGCGTGCTGATTATCGATGATTTCGGCCATTGGCAAGGTGCTAAAAAAGCTGTGTTAGAGTATTTCGAAAATCAACCGGTTTTGATGAATCGAATTGATTACACCGGACGACTTGTTCACAAGCTCAAAGCTTGATGAAAAACGCCTCGCCGGTAAATTGATTTCGGCCATAACCGCCTATCAACAGCCAACCTTTCGAAATAGCTGTAGAAAAGCCAAACACTTCGTTGGAAATGAATCCCGGCCTTGTAAAGACTGTGGGCTGCAAGACCCAGTTGCCATTTACAAGACGATAGGTATAAACCGCTCCCTGATCGGTCGCCCCATTCACGTCTTCAAAATGAGCAGATACGAACATTTGATCACCTTCTCCGGAAATAAAGTTGCCGAAGTAATCGCCAAAAGAATCGCCCAGCCTACTATCCGGTGGCGCCAGTTTTTGAACAAAATTCCATGTAAATCCGGTGGTGTCGGTTCGCTCAAATACGTATACAGCACCACGATCTTTATTATTAGATGGTGTGTTGTGAAAAACGGCACCAATCATTATTCTTTGCCCAACCATGTAAAATGAGTAGCCGAAGGCTTCAAAAGCGTCCACAGGGTCTGGCGCTACAATTTTCGCCCGTTGTGTCCATACGCCGCCTTGCTTTGCATACACGTATATAGCATTTTGGCACAAGCCAAATGGGTTGGCTGAATGATCACTTCCGACGAATAGCAGCGAGTCGTTCACGATGTAAGGTTTACCAAACAAATCGGTAGCTGCCCCTCCTACCTGGGTAAACATTTTTTGCGTTTGCACCCAACTATTGCCCTGCAAACTAAAAACATAAACGGATCCCTGATCTTGGTTAGTCCCAATGTCATCTCTGGTCGATCCAATAACGAGTGTGCTATTCACAACGGAAAAATCACTACCAAACAAATCACCAGTAGTGGCATTATTACCAAGCAATTTGGAATGAAACGACCAAAGGTTGCCGTCTCGCTTATATACGTACACGCTGCCTTGATCGACATTCTCATCGATGTCGGCCCTTGTTGCGCCTACAAAAGCCCACTCACCGTGAATCACAACTTTCGCCCCATAGTAGTCGCCCGCTTTTCCATCTGGTGCAGTTAGTTCTTGAGAAGCAACCCAACTTTCACCATCGAATACATAGCAGTAGACAGTGCCCCTTGCCGCCATATTGTTCACACTGTCGCCAGGGGCTCCCACCATGGCGAAATCATCTTCAACATCTACAGAAAAACCGTACCAACCGCCAGCACTAAGCGAACTGGGCCGGGCAAATGGTGTCAGTACGTTGGAGTTGTTAGTAACCTCATCAAAACTCAGCGGCCGCCACCCACTTTTGGTGTACACATACATCTTCTGCCAGGTGCTGTCAAACACCATCAACCCCTGCGATGGATTGGGCGCCGCTGCTGCGACGACATCCGGGGCGGCAAAAAACCCCGGCTTGCACTCTTCACCTCCAACATGGCAGACGGATGCAGCACAGTATCGCCAGGGGTGGTAATCAAAATTTGGGCATCAGCCCCTACAGCCAGTATCAGCGCAAAAGCGAGTGGGTACAGTAGTTTCATATTTCAGATAGGTTGACGAAGGGCGTAAAAATAACGGTAAAACCCCATCGGGCCCGATTGGCGGGCCGTGGCCCCCACACCGGTTGACATCCGTGCAAAAAACAGCCATAAGTGTGCACCCCCTTACTTTGCACACTGTAGCATGAGCCAATCGCCCACCATTCAGCGACAATCCATCCTTTCCACCCTGGTCATTTTCCTGGGCCCCGCATCCTCAGCACTACCGAGTGGGGGCTTACCCGGGTCATCACCGAGGCGGCTATTTTGCTGGCCAATGTGGCCACCCTCGGCACCCTGCCGGTAATGGCCAAGTTTTTCCCGTTTTACAAGCGCTACCTGCCCTCCCGCCGCATCGATCTGCCGGCCATCACAGGCCTTGTTTTCAGTGGTGGCCTGCTGCTGGTGCTGGCATTGCTGTACCTGCTGCAGCCGCACATTGTCCGCATTTTTGGCAAAAACAACCCGCTTTTCGAGCCCTACTATTACACCCTCGGCCTGTTTGTCATCCTGCAAGGCAGCTTTCTCTTCATGGAGCTGTATGCCTGGTTTGCCGGCCACACCATTTTGGCCAATACACTCAAAGAGCTGCTCTTTAGGGTGCTCACCACCGGTTGCCTGCTGCTGTATTGGGCCGGCTGGGTCAGTTTCGATGGTTTTATGCTGTTGTTTGGCCTCATCTACCTGCCGGCAACCGTCATTATAGTGTACAAAGTGCGTACAGCAGGCGGCTTCCCCATCACCCTGCGCCTCAGCGCTATTACCCGGCGGCTCCGGGGCAAAATGATCAGCCTCGGCAGCTTTGTCTTCCTCACCACCATTAGCAATGTAGCGTTTGTCGTATGCGATACGCTCTTTCTGGCCAGTATGTACAATTTTAGCAAGGC
>JALOMC010000004.1 GCA_025455665.1 Chitinophagaceae bacterium
ATATGCTTCCAGCGGCTTGTTGGGGCTTTGGTCGGCACCCAGCACCAATATGTAAGGCTTGTCGAGATAGGGTTTCAGCCCACCTTCCCGCACGGCCGAGGTGGGAATCAATACAGAGCCGGTACGCCCCCTGAGTTTGCGAAAAAGCCGCTCCATTGCCCGGCTGCTTAAGGGAGTGTAAATGCCAATGAACCGCATGGGCTGGTGCGCCGGAAAAAACAAGTTATACAGCTCCCAATTCATAAAATGACCCGTCATGAGTTGGCAGCTTTTCCCCTCCGCCTGCAGTTTCTCAAACACACTGGTATCGCAAACAAAGCGCTGGCACACCCAGCGGTCGCTGGCGGTCAGCAGTTTGATGGTTTCCATCCAGGTGTCTATAAAAATGGTTTCAAACTGTCGGCGAATGGCGGCTATCTCCTTGACCGACTTATCCGGGAAGGAATGCCGCAGATTCGTTTCCAACACCTTTCTGCGGTAGCCAAATGCACCAAACAGCAGCAGGCGAACCCCATCGCCCAACAAATACAACAGCCACATGGGCCACAACGAAAAGAAGCCGAGAATAAGGAGCCAAACGTAATACAACCACCTGCTTTTTAGTTGGGCCGAAAGCTACTACAGAACAATATTTTGCCGCAATTCATTTTTGCTGGGATAGTCGGTATTGTAATGCAAACCGCGGCTTTCGTGCCTGAACTGGGCGCATTTAACGATAAGGTAGCCCACCGTAATCATATTGCGCAGTTCGCACAGTTGTGGCGATACCACGCTGGTTTTGTACAGCTCTTCTATTTCTTCGTGCAGCAAGTCGAGGCGCCGCAAGGCTCGCTGCAGGCGCACATTATTGCGCACTATGCCCACATAGTCGCTCATCAGTAGTTGTAGTTCCTTCAGGCTTTGTGTTATCAAAATCATTTCGCGGGGGTCGGTAGTGCCACGGGCATCCCAGTCTGGTACAGCGGTTTGGTTATGGGTATCGGGCAGGCGGCTCACACTGTCGGCTGCTGCCCGGTGTGAAAATACCAGGGCTTCCAGTAGCGAATTGCTGGCCAGCCGGTTGGCGCCATGCAGCCCGGTTGATGCACACTCGCCGGCCGCATACAGCCGCTGTATGGAGGTGCGGCCCAGGTGATCGGTCTTTACACCGCCGCAGCTGTAGTGCGCCGCCGGCGCCACCGGTATCATGTGCTGCGTCACGTCTATACCCAGGCTTTTGCACTTTTCGTAAATGTTGGGAAAATGATGCACGAACTGATCAACCGGTATGTGGCGGCAGTCCAGATACACATGTTCCGTGCCATTTATTTTCATTTCGCTGTCAATGGCCCGCGCCACAATGTCGCGGGGCGCCAGATCGCGGCGGTCATCGTATCGCTCCATAAAGGCCTCGCCACGGTGGTTACGAAGAATGCCGCCATCGCCACGTACCGCCTCGGTAATCAAAAAACTCTGCCCACGCAGGCCAGGCTCGTACAAGGCCGTGGGGTGAAACTGGATAAACTCCATGTTTTCGATACGGCCTTTGGCCCGGTATACCATGGCCACCCCATCGCCGGTAGCAATGGCGGGGTTAGTGGTGCTGCGGTATACCGCGCCGTTTCCGCCGGTGGCCAGCAGGGTCATACGGCTCAGTATCCGCTCGATGCCGTGTGTCTCAAGATTGAGCACGTACACGCCATAGCACGTGATATCGGGTGTACTTTTTGTAACCAAAAAGCCCAGGTGGTGCTGGGTAATGAGGTCCAGCACAAAATAGTGGCTCCAGATTCGGATATTGGACAGCGTGGCGGCTTTGGCCAGCAGGGCTCGCTCTATTTCCTGGCCGGTTACGTCTTTGTGGTGCAAAATGCGGTGCTCGCTGTGGCCCCCCTCGCGGCCAAGAGCGTACTCGCCATCGGCCGCCATATCGAAGCGGGTACCCCAATCGATGATTTCGCGGATGCGTTCGGGGCCCTCTGTCACTACAATCCGCACAGCCTCCGCATCACAAAGGCCATCGCCAGCCACCAGCGTATCATCTATGTGTTTGCTAAAGCTGTCGTTCATTTCATCCCACACGCCGGCTATACCGCCTTGGGCATACTTGGTATTTGTTTCGTCGCTGTAGGTTTTGGTCAGTATCAGTACCTGCTTGTCGGGCTGCGCTTCAGCTACTTTTACTGCGTATGTAAGGCCTGCTATGCCAGACCCTATCACCAAAAAATCGGTTTGCATGCTTGTTTGATTGGCTTCTGAAGGGTACACTACGGTGCAGTGCCCGGTGCATTAACAGCAAAAGTGTAAGCACAGTTCGGCCGGCGCCGTGTAGCAGTATCCGGCTGACACCGGAGCCTCATTTAGGATTGAACAGCTCGTGCTGAATAGCGTAGATGACAAGGCCTGCTGTGTTTTTTACCTGCATCCGATCGATCAGGCGCTGGCGATAGCCCTCCACCGTGCGTACGCTCATGTACATCCGGTCGGCTATCTCTTTGTTGGTGCATTCTTCGCAAATCAGCTTGATGATTTCGATCTCCCGATCGTTGAAATCGATCTTTTCCTGCTTAGGACCGGCATGCCGGCTGCGAGCTACCATTGTAGCCAGCTTTTGCGAGGTGCTTTTGCAGTAGTACGTCTTTTCCATGTACACGTGCATAATAGCCTCCTGCACTTCCTCTTTGTCCACGTTCTTTAGCAGGTAGCCAGATGCTCCAGCGTCCAGCATTTCCATAATCTGCTCCTCCTCATCAAACATGCTGAGGCCAATGATGCCAATGGCAGGCCACATTGCTTTGATTTGGCGGGCTGCTTCTATGCCATCCATGATGGGCATTTTGATGTCGGTAATGACTACATCGGGCTGCAGCTCCTTTACCATCTCCAGTAGTTCCCGGCCATTTTCGGCCTCACCTACCAGCTCTACATCCTTGTTGCGGCTTAGCATCAGCTTAAAGCCGTCGCGAAAGATTTCGTGGTCATCTGCTATCAGCACTTTTATCATGGCTCTTGGTATTCTGCGTGGCCAAAGGTATCTCGAACAGGTATTTGGTGCCTTTCCCTTTACCAGATTCGAACGAAAAACTGCCACCCATCACATCTGTCCGGCTTTGCAGGTTTAGCAAACCAAGCCCACCGCCACGCTTGGCTATCTCGTCGTAGTCAAAGCCTACCCCATTGTCGGCAGTGGCCAGCTTTAGTTGGTCGGCACCTATTTCAAGCTCTATCAGCAAGCGGTCTGCCTGCGAGTGCTTGACACTGTTGTGCACTATTTCCTGCACCAAACGGTACACATTTACCTCTTGTACCTCGGGCAAGCGGCGGTCGCCACTGCACCTGAATTCAATAGAGGGCTTGCCTTGCGCTGGCATTTTACTTATAAACTCTGCAATGGCCGCCTTCAGCCCCTTGCGTACCAGGGTATTTGGCAGCAGATTGTTTGATATTTCCCGCATGCGGCGGATGATATCGTCGATATAGCGGTTGCTTTTGTCAATCAGTGCCGTCTCTTCCGGGTCTTGCCCTTCCAGATGGTTGATTTGTATTTTAACAGCCGACAGCAGCGGCCCTACCTCATCATGCAGATCGCTGGCAATGCGTTTTCGCTCTTTTTCCAGTGTGCCAATTTCCGCACGTATTTTCTCCAGAGAAAGTTGGCGAAACTTTTTTTGCTGCCGGATGATGGAAACGATGAAGTATAGCAGGATAATGCCAATGACGATGGAAACCGTCAGGATAGCTGTAAGAAGTTCTTTTTCCTCGGAATGCATATGGCTGCTATTAGGAAAATGAGATACTGAACCACGACAAGATAGCGGTTCAGGTCATTTATCTGCTTCAAAAATTCATTGGAGAATCCGCGAAGGGTGAAGGCATCATTGAAAATGCGATACGTGTAGTACATAATGAGACCAATGCAGAAAAGAAACTTGGGGTTTCGAAGCATATTCTCCCGCTCGGCTACTATCAGCCCATTGATGCACTGAATGGCCAATATGACCAATGCCAATGCAAAAGCAATGCGAAACCACAAGCGTCGTACATGTATCATCCAGCCATCCAGCACAAAATAATCGGCGAACCAAAGAAGGGTGAGTGTGCCCCCGATCGCCCATAGCCACTGATAGCTGATGACCTTCCAGCTGGCAAACTGCCAGATGTAGAGCCACATGAGCACCAGCACAAAATAGTTGTAGCTGGCAATAGAGCGTTCGCCAATGCCATTGCGAATCAAAATGTAGCGAAAAGTCTCGTTGAGCAATAAACCAGCAAAGGCGATGAACAAGGGCCGATAGCTATTGTCAATTTTCTTCCACTTGATAAGGCCGGCCAGAAGGGGCAACACGACAGATCCGCCGAACAAGTAGTTGAGGAAGTATTGAAAATCTTTATCCATGATCAGAGGGTACGTCGGGCATCATGAAAACAAAAAAAGGTAAAAGGGCATGGGACCATGCGGGCTACCAAAATCAGGGCAAAGGCGGAGCCGGATAAGGCGGGCAGGTTTGCGTGTCGTCCAGCACACCTTCGTTGGGGTCTTCATCGCCGCCGCTCTTCAATGCTTTGCCGCTCTTTGCCTTTTTGGCCATAGGAGCTACCGGTGGATAGGTAATGTTTTCGCCTTTTTCGTCAAACGCTACCAGCACCAGTGTCATTTGCCCATTATCGTCAAGGCCGGGGTAAATGCGCAGCCCCACTGCTCCCGTTTCTTTCAAAAGCTTTTGTACTCCCTTTTTGTTGAACTGATAGGCATTTGGCAAGGGCGGAGTATCGGCCGGTGCAGGGCTGCCTGCGGCTACGGCAGCCGCCAGTTCCTTGGCAAACTTTTGATACTTGCGGGCCATTTTTTTGGCTTTGGCCAGATCAATCTGGTGCGACTTGGCCTGCAATTGCATTACAGCATCTGCTTTAGTGATTTTTTTTGGCATAAATGATTGGTTTATAAGTGCTCTAATATAGCAAAGGTTACTGCAAACACCGGTTGCGTATTTCTACGCAGTCAATTGCGTATTTCCCCGCTTGCTGCGGCCAACCTGCCTGACCAACTTTGACTCAACAAACACACACCCCCCCTATTGGCGCCCTGCACAGCAAGCCACTAACGGCTGCACAAAGGGTTGCAAAAGCTTAGTCCAGGAGCCGGCCCCGTAAGGCCTCTGCCTGGTTGCTCTCCTCAAGTTAGTCGTGCGGAAAAGGCCCGTTGCTCCTGGTAAATGGGACAAGCCATCCAAACGCTGATACATATTTCTTCGATTGGACAAGTGCCACACCTAAAGCCTGTCCTTTCAAGGCTGTTTTCTCATCACGCTCACAGCCGGACTTTCTAGTCCGGCTTTTTTTATTGCCGGTTTGACTACTGCATTTACCATAACCGAAGGTTATATTTGCTGGTACCAGCCATCATGATCCTTCGTATTGCCGTCAGCTTTTTGATGTGCCTGCAGCTTTACGCGTTGTCAGGCCCGCCTGCCCACCCGACTCCATCGGGAGACATTGGCAGCTATTGCGCTGATTGGATAGCCACAGCAGAAGACCTGGAGGAGGAAGAAGATGACAAAACTACCCGGCCATGCCACACTGAAGGCCGCCTGAGCCGGGCGATCAACTGCGGGCAGCCCGATGGCTACCACAGGGACCACGCTATTTCACCAGGGCCAGCGCTGCCTTTATGCTACCCGGCCGACGTGCCCATTCCGCCACCATTAGTAGCGGCATCCAGGTAACATCCGCTGCACTTTTTCCGCCCTTCTTTCATCTGTTTTTTTATTGTCTGATTGCATGCATCGATTCTTTAAAACGGCCGGTGCCGACTTTCCTGCTTCCGTTGTTGTGTTTCTGGTGGCACTGCCGCTATGCCTGGGGGTGGCCGTAGCCTCCGATGCGGCACCTGTTACCGGCATTGTAGCTGGTGTAGTGGGAGGCCTGATAGTGGGCTTGCTAAGTGGCAGCCAACTGAGTGTGAGTGGCCCCGCCGCCGGCCTTACGGCTATTGTAGCTGGTGGCATCGCCAAGCTGCAGTCGTACGAAGTTTTTTTACTAAGTGTAGTGCTGGCGGGCGTGTTTCAGTTGGGGCTGGGCTACCTCAAGGCAGGCATCATTGGCGATTACATTCCAAACTCAGTCATCAAAGGCATGCTGGCCGCCATTGGCCTCATCCTTATTCTAAAGCAGATTCCTCACTTTTTAGGCTATGATGCCGACCCCGAAGGGCAGGAATCATTTTTACAACCCGATAAGAAAAACACCTTTACCGAACTGGTAGAGGCCATACTACACCCCTCGCTGGGTGCCATTATAGTTGGGCTGGCCGGTTCTGCCATCCTGCTGGTGTTTGAGCGGCCCTTCATCAAATCGAAACGCATTTTTCAGTGGATACCCGGACCGCTGCTGGTGGTACTCAGCGGTATTGGGCTGAACTACTGGTTTGGCCGCAGCTTGCCACAGTGGCAGCTACAGGGCGATCACCTGGTGGTGTTAGATGTGTTTGCTGCGCCGGCTGCCTTTTTCCGTTCACTGCCTCAGCCGGCCTTTGGCCAGTGGCTGCAGCCCGCCGTCTGGACTACTGCCATCACACTGGCCATTGTAGCCAGCCTTGAAACCCTGCTAAGCATAGAGGCAGTAGATAAAATAGATCCTGCCAAACGCATCAGTCCCACCAACCGCGAACTAAAGGCGCAAGGCATCGGCAATATTGTTTCCGGACTACTCGGCGGACTACCGGTTACGTCGGTTATTGTACGCAGCTCGGCCAATGTAACAGCCGGTGCCAAAACAAAGCTATCGGCCATTTTGCACGGCTTGCTGCTGCTATCGGCCGTACTGTTTATCCCTGGCCTGCTCAATCTTATTCCAAAAGCCTCGTTGGCTGCCATTCTCATTTTTACGGGGTACAAGCTGGCCAAAGTCAGTCTTTTCAAAGAATACTACCACAAAGGCATGACGCAGTTTCTGCCCTTCGTCATCACAGTTGTTGCCATTCTTTTTACCGATCTGTTGGTTGGCATTATGGTAGGCATCCTTGCCGGTTTGTATTTTGTATTGCAAAGCAATTTCAAGTCGGCCATCTTTTTCATAAAGGATGACGAACGCTATCTCATCCGCTTTCGCAAAGAGGTATCATTTTTAAACAAGGGACTGCTGAAAAAAGTGATTGAGAAAATACCCGATAACTCAGCGGTGCTGATAGATGCCACCAAAAGCGAATTCATTGACCGCGACATTATCGACCTGGTAAACGACTTTATTGTAAACGCAGATACCCGCGGCATTCGGGTGTACCTGAAGTATCAGTCGAATGATGCCCGCAGTTTTTTTGAAGACAAGAATAAACGAGTGATGCAGTAACCTCACTGCTTGCTTCCTTCCCCCCTTTTGTACCCAACCAAACCCACCGCAATTATGAAAGCCTACGAAAAGCTGCTACTGGAAAACAAAGCATGGGCGCAGGAAATGACGGAAAGCGATCCCGACTTTTTCAAGCGGCTCACCAATATTCAGAAGCCCGATTTTTTGTGGATTGGCTGCAGCGATAGCCGCGTACCTGCCGACCAGATTACCGGTACGCAGCCCGGCGAAATATTTGTACAGCGCAACATAGCCAATATGGTAGTACATACCGATCTGAACCTGCTAAGTGTGCTGGAGTATGCCGTACTGCACCTGGAGGTAAAGCACGTAATTGTATGTGGCCACTATGGCTGCGGGGGCATCAAAGCCGCACTAAGCCATCATAACATGGGTATACTAAACAAGTGGCTGCGCAACATAAAAGATGTGTACCGCCTGCACCAGGAAGAACTGGAGAATATACCGGAAGAAGACAAACGGGTAGATCGCATGGTAGAACTGAATGTAGAAGAACAGGTGATGAACCTGGCCAAAACATCCATCATTCAAGCAGCCTGGAAGCACCACCACCGGCCTACACTACATGGCTGGGTGTACGGCCTCAACAATGGCATCCTGAAAACCATTTCGCGGATAGAGCCCGGCACCCGCCTCGATCACATTTACGAATACGACGACCTGTAGATCAGCTGCTCACAATAGCCCAATAAAGCGGCAGGCCAATAGTAATATTGAGTGGAAAAGTAACGCCCAATGCCATGGGTATGTAAAGGCCCGGATCGGCTTTGGGAGCTGCCAGCCGCATGGCCGCCGGCACTGCTATATACGAGGCACTGGCGGCCAATATGGCCAGTAGCAAGCGATTGCCGGCCTCCATGTGCAGGTAGCCCGAAAGCCAGGCCGTCAGCAATCCATTTACCAACGGTACAATGATGCCAAACAGCGATACAAACCATCCATAGCTGCGAAAAGCTTTGAAACGCCTGGCTGCTACCATGCCCATCTCTAGCAGAAAGACTGCCAGAAAACCCTTGAAAATATCGCTGGTAAACGGTTCGATTCCTTTTGCCTGCTTCTCATCGGCTATCATGCCTATCACAAGGCTACCCATAATCATCAGTACACTGCCATTGGTAAAAGCATCCTTTACAATGTGACGAAGCGAGGTAGAGCCGGCTTTGTCGTCTTTGTCGTATCGGCGCATCAGCATGACCCCAATGATGATAGCAGGTGCCTCCATAAGAGCCATGGCTGCTACCATGTGGCCACCATAGTGTATTTGCCGTGCCTCAAGAAAAGAAGAGGCTGCCACAAAGGTGACCGCACTAACTGAGCCGTATGCAGCAGCCACTGCCCCGGCATCGGCTACCTTTAAGCGCCAGCGCAGTATAAAAAATGTGTAAACCGGAATGACCAGCGCCAGCACTACTGCAGCTAGTAGTGTCACTCCTATTTCGGTAGTGAGGCCGCTATGCGCCAGCTCTTGCCCGCCCCTAAAACCGATAGAAAACAACAAGTACAGCGAAATGAAGCGTGACGAACTGGCCGGGATTTCCAGATCGCTTTTTACCACAGCAGCCAGCACGCCCAGTAAAAAAAACAGCAACGTAGGATTGGTCAGGTTGCTGATGAGTATATCCGTGTTCATGCAGGCCGCAAGGTAGCCTACCATCGCGGGCTTTTCTTTCTAGCATAACCAAAGGTTATAAACCCGACATCAAATGTTGCGGGCACCGGCCTTAAAGCGGCCAATGGCCTCCTTCGAAAATTCGCTCAGAATCATTTGTCCGCTCATGGCAGCCCTGCCATGCAGCAGTGCATCCCAATCATCGGTACCCTCCCAAAATATTTGCTTGAGGCCAGCCAGCGCTTGCGGATTGCGCCCGGCCAGGCTAGTAGCCATAGCGTATACTGCTTCGTCCAACGCTTCTATACCAGGATGCACAGCTGCAAAAAGGCCCTTGCTATGCGCCCACGCAGCAGGCTGAAACTGCGATGCCTCCAGCGCCAATTGCGAAAAAGCCGACAAACCAATCTTGCGCTGCACGGCGGGCCCAATCACAAACGGACCGATACCTACGGCTAGTTCGCTCAGCTTCACATCGGCCTGGCTGGTGGCCAACGCGTAGTCGCAAGCAGCTGCCAGGCCCACACCACCACCTACACAGCGGCCGTGTATCCGCCCTATTATCAGCTTGCCGCATTTGCGCATGGCATTTATCACCTGCGCAAAGCCGCTGAAAAAGCGTAAGCCCTGCTCCTCAGTTTCAATGGCGGATAATTCTGTAAAGGATGCGCCTGCACAAAAGGCCTTTTCGCCGTCGGCCCGCAGCACTATTACCCGGCAGTCATCGTTGGCGCCAGCAGCCGATATAGCCTGTGCCAACTCAGCCAGCAGCCGGCCCGGCAATGAATTGCTCTGCGGATGAAAAAAACGAATAGTAGCTATGTGCTGATGCAGATCGGTTTGTACGTATCCTTCGGCAATGGCTTGCATAAATAATCAATTTGAAATACTTCAAAAAAATGATGCCCGCCATCATGCCTGGCGGCGCACCATGGTCAGGATAGTGGCTACTCCAACTATTTCCTGCGTATCGTCCATTATCTCTACGTACCACTTTACAATTCCACGAGGTATGTCTGCCGGTTCACGCTGCTCTTGTGGCAGTTTTTCTTTGCAGGTAAAGCGTACCTGAATACTGGTGCCGGGGTACACTGGCTTTGTGAAGCGCAGTTCATCGATACCGTAATTGAGCAATACCGGATTCTTATCGTAACTGTCGACAAAGAGGCCTGCGGCCATGCTCATGATGAGATAGCCATGCGCCACCTGCTTTTCGAACATGGTGTCGGCAAAATCGGTGCTGGTAAGGTGGGCGTAGAAATGATCGCCGCTCAGATCAGCAAAAGCATTGATGTCTTCCTCAGTTACCAATCGCTTTTCTGTAATGATTTGCTCGCCTATGCGCAAGTCGTCAAACATTTTTTTGAATGGATGCACTCCATCGGTGTAGCCGGTAGCCCCGGGCTGGTATTGGTTGGTAATGGCAGTGAGCATATCGGGCGAGCCTTGTACCGCTACCCGCTGCATGTAGTGCTTTACGCCCCGCATGCCGCCCATTTCTTCGCCGCCGCCTGCACGCCCCGGGCCGCCATGCACCAGCATGGGCAGCGGGCTGCCATGGCCGGTGTTTTCTTTACCACAGGCTGCATTTAGTACCAATATGCGCCCGTGGTGAGTGCCGGCACCCAACACGTATTCGCGGGCAGTGCGGCCGTCGGCAGTCACAATGGTGCTTACCAGCGAGCCCTTGCCCATTTTGCTCAAAGCAATGGCTTCATCAATGCCTTTATACGGCATCAGCGTACTTACCGGGCCAAACGCTTCAATGTCGTGCACGGCAGCACTGTCAAATGGCTTTTCATTCAATAGCAGCAGCGGACTCAAGAAAGCACCCGCCTGCGCATCGGCATCGGTTACCTGCACACTATCCAGCGAGCCATAGATTAGTTGCGATACAGCCAGCAGCTTTTGCACCTGCTCCAGCACTTCCTGGCGCTGTTGTTGGCCAGCCAGGCTACCCATGCGCACCGCCTCGTTCAGCGGGTTGCCAATCACGGTTTGGCTCAGCGCCTTGGCCAGTGCCTGCTGCACAGCCTCTACTTTGCCAGCCGGTACAAATATGCGGCGCACCCCGGTGCATCGCTGCCCGGCTTTCAGCGTCATTTCGCGGCGTACCTCTTTTACAAACAAATCCCACTCAGTACTGCCCGGTTGCACATCTTCGGCCAGCACAATGCAGTTCAGCGAGTCAGCCTCCATATTGAACGGCACCGATTCGGCCAGCAGGTGCGGATTGCTTTTAAGCATCAGGCCGGTACTGGCCGATCCTGTGAAGCTGACCACATCCTGATAGTTGACATACTGCAGCAAATCGCCGGCAGAGCCGCACAGCAGTTGCAGGGAGCCTTCGGGCAAAATACCGCTGGCAATGATTTCCTGCACGACGGCTTCGGTAAGAAAAGATGTAACAGTAGCCGGCTTCACCACAGCCGGCACGCCAGCCAGCAGGTTCACGGCTATTTTTTCCAGCATTCCCCACACGGGAAAATTGAAGGCATTGATGTGCACAGCCACGCCCTCTTTGGGCACCATGATGTGCTGGCCCACAAAGGTGCCGCCCTTGCCCAGCAGGTGCGTTTCGCCATCTATACAATACGATTCATTGGGAAACCGGCGGCGCAGGCTGGCGTAGCTGAACAGGTTGCCGATGCCCCCTTCGATATCTACCCAGCTATCGGCCCGGGTAGCCCCCGTCTGGTAGCTCAGGGCATAAAATTTATCGAGGTGCTTTTGCAAATGAAGCGCCAATGCCTTCAGCATCAGGCCACGCTGCTGAAACGTGAGTGTTCGCAGCGATGGATTGCCCACAGAACGGGCATGCGTCAGCACCGATTTGAAATCGATGCCACCGGTAGAAGTGGTAGCAATGGGCTGACCGGTAACGGCATTGTGCAGCACAGCGGCGCCGGCAGCACTACCGGCTACCCACTCGCCACACACATAGTTGCGAAGCTGGAACATAGGCAAGCAAAATCGGAATTAGATCGATGGAGCGGTCAAAACTAACACTTGTTAGTTATTCGCTTTTCTTAAAAGCCAGCTGCTGCTGGTACTTTGTAAAACCGGCACCATACAAGAGCCGTACCCGTACCCCTACATTTGTCACGATGTCTGCTCTAAAAATGCCCAAAACGGTGGCCTGGATCCTATCGGTATCAGCGCTGCTGCTGTTGCTGATGAGCCTGTACCGCCTGTTGCTGTGCATGCTTTTTACCCCCGACACAGCGCCTGTGCCCTTGTGGCAGGTGCTGGTACTGGGCCTGCGGTATGATGCCCGGTGGGTAGCCGCCATTTCGGCCCCGCTGCTGCTGCTGGGCCTGCTACCAGGTCTGCACTTGTACAAGCGCAGCACAGGCAAGTGGCTGGCACTGATAGCCTACACCGTTTTCGCAGGCTTTATGATGGCGCTGTATGGGCTCGACTTTGCGCACCTTATTTCCTTTAACGAGCGGGTGGATGGCCAGGTGTGGGCCCATTTCACCAGCGATAGTGAGCAGAGCATCGGCTTTCGGCAAAATGCACCCTGGATGATCATTGTACTACTGGCAGGGGTGGGTACCTGGCTCCTGTATTTTATCATCCACTGGCTGCATCGGCGTATTGGCAAGCCGCGAAGCAGCGACGACAAAGCCATGCGACTTTTTTGGCAGGTGCTGACCCTTGTGCTCCTGCTTTTTGCACTGTACGGGCGGCCAGCCACCAGCCCCCTCAGCGGAGCTGCTGCGGCCGCTTTACCCTCGGCCGATGCCCGCAAAGCGGCGCTGAACCCATTTGAAACCCTGCTGCCAGGACAAGACACAAAAAAGCCTGCCCCATAAGTATGAGGCAGGCACTGCTCAGATCAGCCAACACTTGCTCCTCTACTCTCCCGGCTCCTGTTTTGCTGGCTTGTCGTATCCGGCTTTCTTTTCAGCCGCTTTGGCTTTTTCAAAATCCAGGATCACTCCATTGATGCAGTACCGCAGGCCGGTGGGCGGCGGACCGTCATCAAACACATGGCCCAGGTGCGCCTTGCAACGGCCGCATTGCACCTCGGTACGCGTCATGCCATGTGAGTGATCGGGGGTGTAAATGATAGCCCCTTTGCTGATAGGCTCATAAAAGCTGGGCCACCCGCAGCCGCTTTCGAATTTGGTATCGCTTTTAAACAGCGCATTGCCGCAGGCAGCACAGTAGTAGGTACCAACTTCTTTAAAGTTTTCGAATTTGCTCGTCCAGGGCCGCTCGGTACCTTTCTGGCGGGCTATGTAGTACACATCAGCAGGAAGAATTTTCTTCCATTCTTCTTCACTGATGTTCACTTTACTGCTGTCTTGCCGGTTGTACACCGGGTTGGGCTTGTTGTCGGTCATGGCGGGCTTTTTGTTGGTGGCGGCGCTGCCGGGCTGCGAGTAGCTGCACGAAACACCTGTGAAGGCAGTGAGCAGCAGCAGTAACCATGCTTGTTTCCGCAAATTCATTTTCATTGCTTGGTGGTTTGGCAGCCTGGCGGCCACAGGTAAAACACTTTGAACTGGTATACGGTTTAAATACGCAATTACTTACTGCACAGACGGGGCCAACGGGGTCTTCAACTGTTAAACATTTGCCAAGCAGCGCTATATTCGCACCTCAAGCAAGCAATCGACATGTTTAACCTGGTTCTCTTTGGCCCGCCCGGTAGCGGCAAGGGTACGCAAAGCGAAAAACTCATTCAACAATACGGCCTGATACACCTGAGCACGGGCGACCTGCTGCGCAAAGAAATGAAAGCCGGTACGCCGCTGGGCAACGAGGCCAAAAGCCTCATTGAAAAAGGCCAGCTGGTACCCGATGAAGTAGTGGTGGGCATGATCAGCTCGGCGCTGGATGCCAACGCTGGCGCCAATGGCTTTTTGTTCGATGGCTTTCCGCGAACCATAGCGCAGGCCGAAGCACTCGACCGGCTGCTGGAACTAAAGAAAACTGCCATCCACAAAGTGCTTTTTTTGATGGTAAATGAAGAGGAACTGATTACACGCCTGGTAGGCCGGGCCAAAACCAGTGGCCGCCTGGATGATGCAGACCCCGACGTACAGCGCAAGCGGCAGGACGTATATAAAAATGAAACCCTGCCCGTAGCAGGCTACTATCAAAACCAGGATAAGGTAGAGCGCATAGAAGGCGAAGGCAGCATTGATGAAATTTTTGACCGCCTGCGACAGAGCATTGATAAAGCCATGGCTGAAGAGGCCTGAGTAAAGGGCTGTTTTCAACCACGTACAAAAGAGAAAGCCTTGCAGCATTTGCAAGGCTTTCTCTTTTGATATCAGTCGTGGTGAGACTTCTATAACCAGTTTACTTGTGCTCGTCTTTGCACAAACCCACAATAGCGTGGAATACATCGTGCAGTTCGGTCAGCTTCTTGGTCAGGTCGGCATCAGCGGCGCCTTTCTTTACCATTTTCTCCAGCTCTTTGGCACCTTTCACCAGCTTGTCAAGATTGCTTTTGATTTCGGGCTTGTCAAACTCGGCAGGGGCAACACTCTTTTGCCAGGTTTTTGCCTTTTCTACCATTTCAGTGGCACGCTGCTTAATGGGGTCCAGCTTTCCTTCTTCAGCCGGGTGAAAGGTTTCGCTCATAACGCCGTGAAACGCTTTCAGTTCTTTCCAATCGCTGGGCTTGGTTTGTGCGGTGGCCAGCAGCGCAGGCAGTGCTAGTGCCAGCATCAGGATCATTTTTTTCATATACGAATTTTTAAGTGCTTTAATAGCGTTCGTGCCGCTCAGATGTACCACGGGATTGCGGCGCTGCTAAAGTACGCGGAAAGGCAGCGTAAAGCTCACTTTCTCCCAGCTGAAGATGACTTCTCCCGCATCATTTTTGATTTCTTTGACAGCAAAACTTAGGCGTTGGGTAGTAGCATGCGCTTGCGGTGTTGCCTGCAGGCGCACCACATCTTCGGCCGCATTGTAATCGTCGGCCAGGTGCTGGTCCCAACGTTTATTGATAATGACCGTCCAGCTGGCTGAATCGGGTATCGTAAACAAAGCATATTTCCCGGCCGGCACCTTCTGCCCGCCTACCTCTACATCGCAGGCAAAGCTGATGCTGGTAGCCTTGTGTGCACCGGTAGCCCACACCTGGCCGTAGGCGACCAAACCACCCCAAATGGTCCGGTTTTTTACGCCCGGGCTACCATACTCCATGTGCACATGGCAGCTGCCTACATTGGCCATGGCCATCCGCCGCGGGCTGCCCTTCAGGGTGTCGGTGGCTATCAGACCACTGTTTACACTGTCGGCATAGCCGCTGCTGGCCATAGCGGTTGATTTGTTGTGCTGGCTGTGGTCATCGGGCTGTTCGCCAGGTTGCTTGCAAGCTGCTGCTGCCAGCACCAGCACCAGGGCCGGTATCATCCATTTTTTATTCATGTGTCAGTTGCTTTTCGGCATTCAAATAGTCCACTACGGTCACCCGCCACTACCGCGTGGCACCTAGTAAAAAATTGAATTGTAAAGATGCGTTGATCTGCTGATCGAGCACGCCGCCACCCTGGCGCTGGCCCACAGGTATCCTCACCAGACCTCCTATCCAGCAGTTGCCAACAAATACATCCACCCCTGCCTGCGCCGCCGCCACATAGCCACCGGTGTATTCATTTTTGGTGCCATTGTTATCGTCGGCCTGCATCCAATCTACACCCATACCGGCGTAGGCCTGCAGGCCTGTCTGCTTCCACTTTTGTACGGTGTACACCGAGAGGTTGGTTTGCCAGCGGTGGCCAAAACGGTAGCCATTGCTATTGCTCCCGTTACGGCGCCACACAGCGTCGGCCATCAGGCCTACACGGTTGATGCGCATGCTGTATTGCGTGGTCAGCAAGGCATCGGTACTACCGCTGCCCAACTGAAAGTTAGGATTGGCCACCTCGGCAGGATCGGGGCTATAATCGTAGCGGCCGGTAGGTAGCTTCATGCCCCCGCCTACCCACCATTGCTGCTGTACCGATCGTTTCTTGTCGGCCAGCAGGCCAAGTTTATCCAGCAAATTGTACTGGGCCAACACGGCCGCGTCGCCCAGGCCCTGCAAAGATTTTACTTGCCCATCCATCAGCTGCCTGTTGAAGCCAATGGGCAAGCGGGCCTGTACCTGCCAGCGCCGGTGCGGCAGCCAGCGGCCTTGCCACTCCAATGTTCGAAAATGTTCCATACTGTGCAGGCGGCCATCTTGCCGGTCGTACCAGCTGCGAAACCGAATGCTACGTACAGTGAGGCCTACAAAATGCCGCCGCACCATGGGCTGCGAGCCCAAAAAGAAATTGCCCGCACCGCAGCCACAGATATCGCATGCCGTAGCCGCGGTACTGGCTGTGGCGCAAACAAATACCAGCATAAGGCGACGCCATGTAAAAGTTTCCTGCCTCATTATTGCTCGGCAAATGCCGGATTTCTGATAAACGAATCATCGGTAAGTGTGGCCAAAAACGCCTTGATACGCAGACGCTCATTCGCCGTTAGTGGAATACCCAAACGGCCGCCACTATTCAAACCTGGCGCCAGGTTTGGCGAAGCCTGCACTTCTTCGGCATAATGGCGTAGCACAGCGTCTATCGTCCGCAGCCGGCCATCGTGCATGTACGGAGCAGTTATCATCACATTGCGCAGCGAAGGCACCTTGAATGTGTACTTGTCTTTTTCGATCAATGAAATGTCGTAACGGCCTTTATCGTCATTGGGGCCTATACCAATACCGTTGTTCATGAACTGCTGGTTGGTGAACAAAGGTTCCTGATGACAGGTGGCACAGCGGGCTTTGAACAACTCGTATCCGGCTTGTTCATCGGCTGTAAAGCTGTCCCCCTCTTTGCGCATCACCCGGTCGTACTTACTATTGGCACTTACCAGCATATTCATAAACTGGCTCATGGCTTGTAGCATACGGGCACTGCTGATATCCCGTGATCCGAATGCCTTTTCAAACAACGGGGGATAGTCTGCGCTGGCCTTTAGTTTGGCAATAACGGAAGCCAGGCTTTCATCCATCTCTACCGGGTTTTCGATGGGGGCAATAGGCTGCATATCGAGATGGCCGACACCACCATCCCACATAAAGCTGGTGTACCATGCCATGTTTTGCAAGGCTGGTGCATTCCGCTTGCCCAGTCGGTCTTCGATGCCATGGCTTACATCGTGGCCATGGTGTGTGAAAGCGGCCCCCTGGATGTGGCAGCTGCCACAACTAATGGTATTGTCGCGACTGAGGCGGGCATCATAAAACAGCTTTCGCCCCAGTTCGAAGCCAGCCTGTGTAACCGGGTAAGCAGGAATATCATACACTGGTTTAGGAAAATTAGCCGGGGCAACAAAGCCCGTGAACTTTCCATCGGCCGCTGGCGATACCGATTTGGCGCAGCCTAACAACACCCATGCCAGCGCACCGGCCCACAAAAAACTAAGCCACTGATGTTTCATTGTCTTTGCTATTTGGTACAAAAACAAGGCAGGTGCCGGAGGTGGTTTCCTTCTGGCACCTGCCTGTGCTATCTTATTCGTTGTGTGTATGCTCGTGTGCAAAAGCTTTCACGTAGTTATTAGCGATGTTGGCACTAAATGGCGACACCATGACTGTGCTATTGGCGGCAAGGTCCACATTGGTAGTACCACCCATCGTTTTCAAGATATCGTGCAGAAAGTGCACCACCGGCTTACGACCTGTTTTTACTTTGGCTGTGCCATTAGCTGTCAGCTCTATGGTGTTCATTTTTATGTTGTTGATAGTAGGGGCAGTCATGCCACCGAACAGCCCGATATGGAAGCGGAATTTTCTATTACCGGTTGGGTCGGCCGGGGCGGCGGCCGAAGTGCCTTCCATTTTGTAAAAGATGTATCCGGCATTCCAGCTCCAGTACATGCCTTCGTGGCCGGCAGGGTAGTTGGCGGGGTCTAGCACGCCGGGCCGCTCACCAATGGGCCTTGTGCTGCGCAGACTATCTACACCAATCATAAAGCTTACTGATGTGTACTCTCCTTCTGGCACCATCAACTTTATCTTTTGCGAAGCGACATCCTGCTCCTTTACCAGAAAATAACTTTCCAGTTGCGGCACAGTATACACCCGACCGTCGGCGGTGGTGAGTGAAATATTGGAGATAAAGTATTGCAGCAGCGAAACATTGAAGGTTTGCCCACTGGCATTGGTATAGCTACCTGTATTCAGTTGCAATTCTTTATCACCCGCTACGTTGTCAAACTCCAGGGTGATTTCGCTTTTCACATTTGGATCATACTGCATGGCAGTATCTTTTTTGCAGGCTACCAGCGCCAGCGTAGTCATCAGAAAAATAGATATCATTTTCATGGGAATTTTCATGTTTTGATTGTGAATGGCAGAGATGCTGATACGATGTCGAGGCTAGTCAAACAGTCGGCGTATCAGGTCCCACTGCAGCATGGCCATGATGCCCACAATGAGCAACACCGCCAACAAATTGAGCCAATACAACCACCTCAATGGGGATTGTTTCTTCCATTGCATATCAGATAATTTGAATAGTAAAACGAAGGTGCAATCATTGGTGCAGGTTGCTCCCATGCGTTGTGCGTCTTTATGGACGCAAAAAAGAAGGCAGGCTACACCTGACGGATGCACAATTGATTACAGGCCATTGCCGATTGGCATGGCTACAGTTCAGGCCTTGCATTCAGGCCATGAAACGATCGGGCGGGCGGAATACCGGCAGCGAACGATGGAGTGTCGGTTGCTGAAAATCGATGAAATACAACTGAGGCAGGACAATAGCGACAGCCGCTGGCAACCAATCGGCTATACACTTCACACCGGCTACTTCAAACTTCTCAGTCTTTACAATTCCTTGTTGCTTTTCCTGCCGGTCGGCCTCTTGCAGCTTGCGTGCCAGCACACATTTGCCTTCGCAATGAAGCATAGGCCTGGCGCGGTTTTGGCACAACTCGGCCGCTATGTATTGCTTATTGTAATAGTAGCGCACCACCATTACGCCTTGTCCAAACACAGACAACGCAATAACGCCCAACAGAAAGATGGAGATGATGGACCGCATACCGATTGCAAAGGTGCATGTTTGATTTGAAAATGCACAGCTTTGTGTAGTGCAATGCTCTAAATTCATTTCAAACTTTTACATGAGAAATATCAGTAGGATACTAGTAGTAGCAATAATGATGGTTGGTATGCCAGATGCAGCGGATGCCCAACTGCAGCCTGGCTTCAGCCGGCAAGAGTATGCCGATATGCTATGGATGCAGTTTAAGGGATTGGCTGCGCAACTGCCCGATGGTGGCAACGATGTGACCCTCAGCAGCGGACAGTATCGACGCCTGTTGCTATCGCCCGAGGTGGGGCTGTATAACCGCTGTGCAGTGTACCTGCGCCAGGACGGCGTAATAGTGCTGCAGCTACGAGGTACGGTTAATAAAATGGAAAGCTGGCTCGAAAATTTCTATGCAGGCATGGTGCCAGCTACTGGCAGCTTGCAGCTGAGCTCCGACTACCGATTCGACTATCGGGTGGCCAGCCACCCACAAGCCACTGTGCACCTGGGCTGGCTGATTGGCACCGGCTTTTTGGCCCGCAGCTTTACCCCCGTGCTCGATAGCCTGCTGGCGAAGGGGCATCAACAATGGATTGTGTCGGGCCACAGCCAGGGTGGAGCCCTTTCTTTTCTGGTGAGTTCCTACCTGTTTTACAAATACAAAGGCCAGTATCCTCAACTGCGCATCAAAACATACGCCAGTGCGGCACCCAAACCTGGCAATCAGTATTATGCCTACGACTTTGAACACCACATCGGGCATCAGTGGGGCTTCAGGATCGTAAACAGCGATGATTGGGTACCGGAAACACCGGTATCGTTGCAAACGGTGGCCGACTATAACGAGGTGAACCCGCTGATATCAGCACGAGCTACTATTCGCAAGCAAAAACTGCTCACCCGCATTTTTCTGAATACTGTGTATGGCAAGCTGGAACGCAAAAGCCGAAAATCGGCCGCTAAGTTTCGCAAGTATCTGGGTAATAAACTATACAAGTTTGTAGCCAAATCGCTACCCGGCTACCAACCGCCAGTGCTGGCCAGCAGTATGCACTATACCACAGCCGGCACCCCTGTGGTGCTAATGACGAACAGTGCTTACAAGCAGCGATTCGCCTTTGATGGCAAAAACTATTTTGTGCATCACATGCTGGAGCCCTATTTGTTTCTTCTAGATCTATACTACCCGGGCACCCCGTAGGCAGCCCGCTATTTTTTGCCTGATTTAGCAAATCGCTATCGGCAGGTGACTGCAATTTTGCAGCATGGAAAATGGAACGCAGCAGCACAGCAGCCTTCAGAAACGATTTTATTGGATCGGGATAGCCGAAGGTATTTCATTCCTCCTCCTTTTAGGCATTGCCATGCCCCTCAAATACCTGGCAAATATGCCCATGGCTGTATCCATAGTGGGTATGGCGCATGGGGTACTTTTTTTAGCTTACTTGTATGTGGCGTATGAGTGTTGGCAAACGTTTCGTTGGCCTTTCAAAAAGTTCTTTTTGGCCGGTATAGCCTCACTGCTGCCATTTGGACCTTTCTGGTTTCATAAGCGATACGCAGCTTGATAGCACCTACAAAAAGATGGCGGCCGGTCAACTTCCAATAGTTGACCGGCCGCTGCTCGTATTTGCAATCGCTACTGATATCAGAGCTTGATTTCTTCCCTGTCCTGGTCCAGAAACTTGTAGTCGACGAGATGCAGATTGTTTGAGCTTTCAATGCGGATCCACTGCTTGTGCTTCCAGCTCCACTGCATGCGCTTGCTGGGCCAGCCAGCTTTCAGAAAGGCTTCCATCATGGGATGCACCATCAGCACCAGCTTTTTATGGCCATGGGTGATCAGATAGTCGAGGTTTTTGCGGATATCGTCTTCCAGCACCAGTGTGCTGCTGATTTTGCCGGTACCGCCACAGGTGGGGCATAGCTCATCGGTTTTGATGTCAATCTCCGGCTTCATGCGCTGCCGGGTTATCTGCATCAGGCCAAACTTGCTGATGGGCAAAATGCTGTGACGGGCACGGTCGGCCCGCATGGCCTGCTCCATGGCCTCCAGCACTTTCTTTTTGTTTTCGGGCAGCTTCATGTCGATAAAATCGACCACGATGATGCCACCCAGATCACGGAGGCGCAGCTGGCGGGCTATTTCTTCGGCAGCTTCCAAATTGGTTTGCAGGCTATTTTCTTCCTGATTATTGCTGCTGCTTTTGTAGCCGCTGTTCACATCTATCACGTGCAGGGCCTCGGTGTGCTCCAGTATCAGGTAGGCACCACTGGGCATGCTCACCGTTTTGCCAAATGAAGCCTTTACCTGCTTGGTCACGCCAAAGCTGTCGAAGATGGGCGCCCCATTGGGGTAGAAGTTAACGATGTCTGTTTTATCGGGCGCAATGCGCTGCAGGTACTGCCGGGTATCGTTATAAATGCCTTTGTCATTTACCACAATCCGATTAAAGTCGGCGCTTAGCAGGTCGCGTAGGATAGAAGTGGTTTTATCCTGCTCACTCAAAATTTTTGAAGGCACCGCAGCGCCTTTCAGGTTGGCTTGTATCTGTGCCCACTTTTCTACCAGTTGGTTCAGATCGTCGTGCAGTTCGGCCGTGTTTTTACCCTCGGCCGCTGTGCGCACAATCACACCAAAGTTTTTGGGCTTGATGCTTTCGATGATTTTTTGCAGGCGCCGGCGTTCATCACTACTGTGAATCTTTTTGCTCACAGCCACAATATCGTTAAACGGAGTGACCACCACAAAGCGGCCCGGTAACGAAATCTCGCAACTAAGGCGAGGCCCTTTGGCTGCAATCGGCTCTTTCAGGATCTGTACCAGGATATTGGGACGACCACCCAGCACCTCGGTGATCTTTCCGGTCTTCACAATTTCGGGCTCCACCTGAAAGCGGCCAAAATCGTATGGATCGGCTGCCTTCCATTCGTGGCAAACTTGCGTGAGCTTCAGCAGGCTTTTGGCATACGGGCTCAAATCGGTGTAGTGAAGAAAAGCGTCCTTTTCGAAGCCCACATCTACAAACGCAGCGTTGAGTCCCGGCATCAGCTTTTTCACCTTGCCCAGGTACAGATCGCCTACGCCAAAAAGGTTTTCAGCGTTTTCCTTGTGGAGTTCTACCAGTCTTTTGTCTTCGAGTAATGCAATTTCCACCCCCTGTGGCACTGCATTGATAATCAGTTCCTTGTTCACAAAAAGCAATCATTTTTAAAACGCCATGTACAATAAGGTACCAGCGTACCCGGCCATCTGCTGCATCGAAATACTTGGGAGGGATAATACGTACGGGGGTAGACGCAGACAGCCGATACCAGAAAAGCGTTTACCTGCCGCAAAAAATGCAGGCAGGTAAACGTGCACAAAAAGAACTACTTATTTATTCTTCTTCTTATGACGATTCTTGCGCAGGCGCTTTTTACGCTTGTGCGTTGCAATCTTATGACGCTTCCTTTTTTTACCGCAAGGCATACTCAATGAATTTTAAATCGGTTGAACAATATCGTTACTTGGCGGCGCCTCCGGCTTTGGCAGCTTGCAATTCGCTGATGCGCTTGGCAATTTCCTGCTTCATTTGGGGCACCTCTATTTGGTTGTAGATGGCCTGATAACAGCGAATGGCTTGCTCATTGTTCCGGGCCTGTTCATAGGCTTCGGCTAGTTTGAACATGACTTCGATGTTATCGGGTTGTGCTTTGACTACTTTCTCGAACCGCTGGGCTGCTTTGTCGAACTGACCGCTGATCATACCTCCTATACCCAGCATATACTGGGCAAATAGATTGGTACTGTCACGCTCAGCCACCTGCCGCACACTGGTGATACCCGCCATAGGGCCACCCTCGGTGCCTGCACCGTACATTACACACCCACCGGCGCCCACCACCGATGAATCGTTGGATGGGTTCATTGCCAAAGCCTTGTCAAACAACTGTTTACCCGTATTCGCCAGCCATACCTGCTCTTGCTGATTGTGTGCGTAGGGCAGGTATGCCAAAATCGAATGGCCGGCAAAGGTGAGGCTTTTTTCGGTATTATCCAATTCTGCCAGCTGAGCCGCGTAGTGGTAGTGCAGTACCGGGTTGGGTACCGAATCTTTCCAGAAGGCAGCCAACAGCCGGTAGCTGTCGCGTTGCTGGTTCTTTACATCGCCGCGTTTCACATCGGCAACCAGCCCGGCCAGGTACTGTTGTCGGGCAGCACTTAGCTGGCCGGTAACAGTTGTTTGCATCTTGTCAAAATCGAGCTGGGTGGCTGTGCCAGCTGGCGCAGCAGGCTTGGTAGCTGCCTTGGGGCCCACTGTAGGGCCCAAAAAATAAAGCCCGGCTACTGCAGCCAGGGCTATCATTATCAATGCTTTTTGAGAAGTCGTCATTTCAAAATGGCCCTTTCATCGCGGGGCGCCAAAGGTAAGGCCTCAGGCGTCGGGCGGTGCAGCCTTGCCACTGGTTTTAGCTTTTACTTCAGCTACAAACTCTTTCGCCGGCTTAAAGGCAGGGATGAAGTGCTCCGGTATTTCCACTGCAATATTGCGTTTGATATTGCGCCCGATTTTGGCTGCCCGCTTTTTGGTAATGAAACTGCCAAAGCCACGGATATAGATGTTTTCGCCTGCGGCCAGGCTGTCTTTCACTTCTTTAAACATGGTTTCGAGCGTTACCAATACATCCACTTTTGGAATGCCGGTTTTCTCGGCTATTTGGTTGATTAAATCAGACTTACGCATACCCTGAAATGACTTTGTTATACAAAATAAGATAGGAAAGCGTGAATTGCAATAACAATAAATACCCTTGATTTTTGTAAATATTTCATTATCAAAGGCAAATGAAGATTTTGAACGCCGGGGCCCCTCCGGCTGTTTACAGCAATATGCCCCCCTCCAAAACCACAAAAAAGCATGCCAAAACAGCGCCCGATGCCTGGTTTACCAGCCAGCTGATGGAGTGGCATGCAACCCACAACCGGCGAGAAATGCCGTGGAAGGGTGAGAAGGATCCCTACCGGATTTGGCTGAGCGAAATAATACTGCAACAAACCCGGGTAGAGCAAGGCTGGGCCTACTACCTCCGTTTTACGGAAGCCTACCCTACTGTACAACAATTGGCAGCCGCCCCCGATGAGTCGGTGTTTAAGCTGTGGGAAGGGCTGGGCTACTACAGCCGCTGCCGCAATTTGCTGGCCGCCGCCCGGCAAATTGTAGCGCAACATGGAGGTATTTTTCCAGCTGATTATCAACAGATTATCAATTTAAAGGGCGTAGGCCCCTACACCGCCGCCGCCATTGCCAGCTTTGCCTTCGGCCTGCCACATGCCGTGGTAGATGGCAATGTGATCAGGGTGCTGGCCCGCTTTTTTGGCATCGATACAGCATTTGACAGTACCGAAGGCAAAAAGCAATTTGCCCGAAAGGCCCAGCAACTGCTGCACTTGCCGGCGCCCGGCGCCTACAACCAGGCCATGATGGATTTTGGGGCCACCGTATGCACGCCCCAAAAGCCACAGTGTGGCCAATGCCCGCTGGCTACCCACTGTGAGGCCCGCCTGCACAGCCTTACCAGCAGCCTGCCCGTAAAGGGCAAAAAACTGCTGCGCCGCGACCGGCTGCTGCTGTACACGGTGGTAAAAAGCGAAGCAGGCCTGCTGGTGCGCCGCCGCCAGCAGCGAGATGTATGGCAGGACCTGTATGAGCTGGTATTAATAGAGCCGGAAGACGGACAAGTACCGCCCCTGGCCGAATGGCAGGCTACCCTGCGTGCCCAACTGGCGATGCCCGGGCTGGTACTGACCAGCCTGCACGGCCCACTCAAGCAAGAGCTGACGCACCAAACCATCAGGGCGATGCTGGCCCACGGGCTGGTGGCCAAACAGCCAGCCCCGGCCGGCTACGAATGGGCCGATGAAGAACGCCTGCGGCAATTGGCTTTTCCACGGCTATTGGCCCGGTACCTGCAGCAGACCAATGGAGCACAAGCCAGCATTTTTTAGCAAAAAACTGATGGCGCCACCACTTTTGGCAATGATCATTTTTGGGTACCTTACCGGCAGTGTGTACCAAACCCACCGGACTGTGTATGAGAGGAGTAAACAAAGTGATGCTGATAGGCAACCTGGGTAAAGACCCGGATGTACAGCTGTTGGATGGCCATATTGCTGTCGCCAAATTTCCGCTGGCCACCACCGAAACATACAAAGACAAAGGCGGCAAACTGATCAGCCAGACCGAATGGCACATGGTGGTGCTGTGGCGGGGCCTGGCCGAGCTGGCCCAGAAATACCTGCACAAGGGCAGCCTCGTGTATATAGAAGGCCGGCTAAAAACCCGCACATGGGATGATAAAGACGGTAACAAGAAATTTGCGACCGAGGTAGTGGCCGAAAACATGATTATGCTGGACAAACGGGGTGAGCCTGCCCATGGCCACACCGACCACGCCATGGATGGCTTTGCTGGCAGCGATATACCGCCGGCCGACAACAGCGACGATGACCTGATCGACTAAGGGCCCCGGCGTTAAATGATCGGTAGTCGGCTGCTAATCGGCCAGCTTTTCGTTATTTGCACCAGCTAGTGGCCGCTGGTCACACCGCACCAATCAGTGTTTCACCCATACATTACCACTTGGATACCATCGAAGGATTTTTTTTCAACCCCCTTTTGCTGATTAGTACCCAAACCAGTACCGTGCTGGTACTGGTACTGATGCTCATGCTGGTGGTGTCGTTTTGCGCATCGGGCGCCGAAGTAGCTTTCTTTTCGCTCACTTACAAAGACATCAACTACCTCAAAACCAAGCAGCAGCCGGCCTATCGTCGCATCATTACCCTGTTGGAAAACCCAAAAGCCTTGCTTGGCAGTTTGCTCATTGCCAATAGTGTAGCCAACCTGGGTATCATAGCCTTGAGCAATTACCTGCTGGACCAATACCTGCAGGTGCAGCAACCCTGGCTGGCCCTGCTTATCAAGCTGGCCATTATTGCCAGTGTTATTCTGCTGGTAGCCGAAGTACTACCCAAATCATTTGCAGCACAAAACAACATACGCTTTGCCAAAGATGTAGGCTGGGTGGTGGAGGGTATTTACCTGCTATTCAACCGGCTATCGATGTGGCTGGTGGGCATGAGCGATAGCATCGAAAAGCGTTTGGGCCAGCGCAGCGCCGCCAGCAGTCTCGAAGAATTGCAGCACGCCATCGACCTCACAACCGATGAAGAAGCCTCTACGGAAGAAAAGAATATTTTGAAAGGCATCCTGAAGTTTGGCAATATCTACGTGAAACAAGTGATGAAGGCCCGGCTGGATGTGCATGGCATACCGTACGATGCCGACTTTGATACCCTGAAAAAATTGGTAGAAGACCTGCACTACAGCCGCCTGCCGGTGTATAAAGATTCGTTGGATGAAATCAAGGGTATCATTCACACCAAAGACCTGCTGCCCCACTTGCAAGAAGGAGCACAATTTGATTGGCACCCGCACATGCGGCCTGCCTATTTTGTGCACGAGCAAAAGCTGATCGAAGATCTGATGCAAGAGTTTCAGGCCAAGCGCATCCATTTTGCAGTGGTGGTAGATGAGTTTGGCGGCACCAGCGGCATTATTACCATGGAAGACATTCTGGAAGAGGTGATAGGTGATATCAAAGACGAATTTGATGAAGAAGAAACAAGCAACAAAAAGCTGGATGATCTTACCTATTTGTTTGAAGGTAAAACCATGCTAAACGATGTATGCCGCATCATGAACCTGGCGCCCGACACCTTTGATGAAGTAAAAGGAGAAAGCGACTCACTGGCTGGCCTGCTACTGGAAGTGGCAGGGCGATTTTGACTTTACTGTGCTGGAAGTAGACAAAAACCGGATTCAGAAAATAAAGGTGAGCATTCGCCCCGGGCTGGATTGACAAGCCCTTGTAAATGCACAACACTATGAGGAAACTGACGTGGGTGGGTACCCTGCTGCTGGCAGTGGCTTGCAACTCGCCGTTTGTACCCCGCCAGCGGGCCTACTTTCAGATAGCCCTGCCCGAAAAAAAGTACACCCGCTTTGAGCCAGCGGGCTACCCCTACAGCTTTGAAGTGCCTGTGTATGCCCGTGTAGTGCAGGACAGCACCTTTTTTGACAGCAAACCCGAAAACCCCTGGTGGATTAATATCGATTTTCCGGGTATGGGTGGGCGCATTTACATCAGCTACAAAGACCTGCAGCAAAACAGCTTTGATAAGCTGGTGAACGATGCCTTTAACCTGACCTACAAGCATACCTACAAAGCCACCAGCATTGATGATTCCGTGCTGCTGACACCCCAGGGCGTAGGTGGTGTTTTTTTTAAAGTGGGCGGCAACGCAGCTACTGCTAATCAGTTTTTTCTTACGGATAGTACACGGCACTTTATCAGAGGTGCTTTGTACTTTGATGTAACGCCCAACGAAGATTCGCTGCGCCCCGTCAACGATTTTTTACTGGCAGATATGCAACATTTGATTCAAACTTTTCGCTGGAAACAATAACGAACTCATCTTTAGCACCATGATAGCGATAGACAACAAGCTGGTAAGCGACGAACTGGTAGAAGCCCGTTTTGTATGCGACCTGGCCAAGTGCAAAGGCGGCTGCTGTGTAGATGGTGATGCCGGCGCCCCATTGGAAAAGGAAGAACTGGAAAAGATAAACGAAGTGTTTGATGCAGTAAAGCCCTACCTGACCGAGCAAGCGTTGCAAGAAATAGACCGGCAGGGGCGCTACCTGTACGACCGCAGTTTTGGCTGGGTCACGCCGGCCATCAACGGCGGCGTGTGCGTGTACGCTCTCACCGATGCCAAAGGCATTGTAAAGTGCGGTATTGAACAAGCATACAATGATGGCAAAGTGACCTGGAAAAAGCCTATCAGCTGCCACCTGTACCCGGTACGCATCAAAAAGAGCCGCAAAAGCGACGTAGAATATGTGAACTACGAACCCCGCGAAACCCTGTGCAAACCAGCCTGCCAGCTAGGCGAAAAGTTGAAAGTACCCGTCTATCAATTTCTCAAAGAAGCACTCATCCGAAAATATGGTGAGGAGTTTTATGAAGCGCTGGATGCGGTGGCAAACGACTACTTTGAAGTGCAGAAAAGCAAGGAGAAATAGTCTCTGGCATATTTTTTCAGATTGGGAAATGATGGATAAGAAATAACAGAATAAGAAATAAGAAATAAGGAATAGCAGAATAAGAAATGAAAAAGTAAGGGACTCCCAAGTCAAAACGCTGGTCGCATTCCTCTACGCCGCTGCAAGAAAACATCTCCCGCAGATCACACTGATAATCGCAGATGAAAATCCGAAATCATCCCTCCGAAATCAGCCATTCCCTCTGTGCC